>NZ_JBNNVR010000051.1:0-38050 GCF_050280645.1 Pseudomonas sp. NPDC089554 | reverse complement strand
GTGGTCAGCGTCACCACCTTCAAGGACGAAGCCGAGGCCCTGGCGATTGCCAACGACACCGAGTTCGGCCTGGGCGCCGGCGTATGGACCCGCGATATCAACCGCGCCTATCGCATGGGCCGTGCCATCAAGGCCGGCCGCGTGTGGACCAACTGCTACCACCTGTACCCGGCCCATGCCGCGTTCGGCGGCTACAAGAAGTCCGGGATCGGGCGCGAGACCCACAAGATGATGCTCGACCATTACCAGCAGACCAAGAACCTGTTGATCAGCTACGACGTGAACCCGTTGGGGTTCTTCTGAGAGCACTGCCATAGCCGCTTCCCAATTCGCCCAATGCTGTCGATAACGAGGACCCGCTCATGTCCATACAAAAAGAACACGCAGCCCAATTCACGCAAGGTGTCGAAACGGAGAGTGTCGACGCGCAATACTTCCAGAACCGACAGTTGAAACAAGGCGCCGCAGGATGGGTGCTGCTGATCGGCCTGGGTGTCGCCTATGTCATCTCGGGCGACTTCGCCGGCTGGAACTTCGGCCTGGCCCAAGGCGGGTGGGGCGGTATGTTCCTCGCCACCTTGCTGATGGCCGCCATGTACCTGTGCATGTGCTTCTCCATGGCCGAGCTGTCGTCGATGATTCCCACCGCCGGTGGCGGCTACGGCTTCGTGCGCACGGCCTTCGGGCCGTGGGGCGGGTTCTTCGCGGGGGCTGCGATCCTGCTGGAATACGCCATCGCGCCGGCTGCGATCGCGGTGTTCATCGGCGCGTATTGCGAGTCGCTGTTCGGCGTGGGCGGCTGGCCGATTTACCTCGTGTTCTACACGGTGTTCATCGGTATCCATGTGCTCGGCGCGGGTGAGGCGTTGAAGGTGATGTTCGTCATCACGGCGGTGGCGGCCATCGCCCTTGGCCTGTTCATCGTGGTGATGATTCCGCACGTCGAGGTCGCCCACCTGTTCGACATCCCGGTCAGCGAAGCCAAGGGTGCCAGCAGCTTCCTGCCGTTTGGCTATGTCGGCATCTGGGCGGCGATCCCCTACGCGATGTGGCTGTTCCTCGCGGTAGAAGGTGTCGCCCTGGCTGCCGAGGAAACCAAGAACCCCACGCGTGACCTGCCGCGCGGCCTGATCGGCTCGATGCTGGTGCTGCTGGTCTTCGCCGCGTTGATTCTGCTGGTAGGGCCAGGCGCAGCGGGCGCCAAGGCGCTGATGGATTCCGGCAACCCGTTGGTGGCGGCGTTGGAGTCGGTGTATGGCGGTTCGACCTGGATGAGCCAGTTCGTCAACCTGGTGGGCCTGGCCGGTTTGATCGCCAGCTTCTTCTCGGTGATCTATGCCTATTCGCGGCAGATCTTCGCCTTGTCGCGGGCGGGCTACCTGCCGCGCAAGCTGTCGGTCACAAACCGCAACAAGGCGCCGGTCCATGCCTTGGTGGTGCCGGGCATCATCGGCTTCGGCCTGTCGTTGACGGGGCAGGGCGACCTGCTGATCCTGGTGGTGGTGTTCGGCGCGACGTTGTCCTATGTGTTGATGATGGCCGCGCATATCGCCCTGCGCATCCGTCGCCCGGACATGCAGCGCCCGTATCGCACGCCCGGTGGCATCGTCACCTCGTCGTTCGCCTTGGTTCTGGCAGCCATCGCCCTGGTCGCCGGTTTCCTGGTCGACCCGAAAGTGATGCTGGGCACAGCGGCCATCTACGCTTTGTTCATTGCCTACTTTGCCTTGTACAGCCGTCACCACCTGGTGTCGGGCACGCCCGAGGAAGAGTTCGCCGCTATCCAGAAAGCCGAGGAAACGCCTCGCTAGAGGCCGTGCGAGACCTGAGTCAGAGCTAACAATCAGCCATTGAGGGCCACCTGCGCAGCGACCTGGCGGGTGGCCTTCCTACAGGAAAACCTTATGTCGATTTTCGAAACGGGCCTGGCGCCCTCGGCGGTCAACCATACCGCGCTGTCGCCGCTGAGCTTCATCGAGCGCACCGCGTCGGTCTATGGCCAATACCCGGCGGTGATCCACGGCGCTATCCGACGCAACTGGCAAGACACCTACACACGTTGCCGACGCCTGGCCAGCGCGCTCAGCCGCCGAGGCATCGGCAAGGGCGATACGGTGGCGGCGATGTTGCCGAACATTCCGGCCATGCTCGAAGTGCACTTCGGCGTGCCGATGATCGGCGCGGTGCTTAATACGTTGAACGTGCGCCTGGATGCACCGGCCATCGCCTTCATGCTCGAGCACGGCGAGGCCAAGGTGTTGATCACCGACCGCGAGTTCCACGCGGTGATTCGCGAGGCCTTGGGCCTGCTGGCCAATCCACCCCTGGTGGTCGATGTCGACGACCCGGAGTACGGCGCAGGTGCGGCTGTCAGTGAGCTGGATTACGAAGCGCTGCTGGCCGAGGGCGACCCGCAATTCGCCTGGCAGTGGCCGGAAGACGAATGGCAGGCCATCTCCCTCAATTACACCTCCGGTACCACCGGCAACCCGAAAGGCGTGGTCTATCACCACCGCGGTGCCTACCTCAACGCCCTGGGCAACCAGATGACCTGGGCCATGGGCAACCACCCGGTGTACCTGTGGACCTTGCCGATGTTCCACTGCAACGGCTGGTGCTACCCCTGGACCGTCACCGCGCTGGCCGGCACTCATGTGTTCCTGCGCCGTGTCGAGCCGCAAAGGGTGCTGAACCTGATTCGCGAGCACCGCGTCAGCCATCTGTGTGGCGCGCCCATCGTGCTCAACGGCCTGGTCAATGTGCCCGAGGCCGACAGGGCGCTGATCGAGCATCCAGTCGATGCCATGGTGGCCGGTGCCGCACCGCCAGCGAAGGTCATTGGCGCGGTCGAGGAAATGGGCATCAAGGTCACCCACGTGTACGGCCTGACCGAAGTCTATGGCCCGGTAACGGTGTGTGCGTGGCATGGCGAGTGGGACGAACAACCGTTGGACGAGCGCGCGCGGATCAAGGCGCGCCAAGGTGTGCGCTACCCGACGCTGGAGGGCCTGATGGTGGCCGACCCGCAAACCTTGCAGCCGGTGCCGAGCGATGGGGAGACCATCGGCGAGATCTTCATGCGTGGCAATACGGTGATGAAGGGCTACCTGAAGAACCCCGACGCGACCCGCGAGGCGTTCGCAGGCGGCTGGTTCCACACGGGCGACCTGGCGGTGCGGCACCCGGATGGATATATCGAAATCAAGGATCGGCTCAAGGACATCATCATTTCAGGCGGCGAGAACATTTCTACCATCGAGGTCGAGGGGGTTCTGTATCGGCATCCGTCGGTGCTGGAAGCGGCGGTAGTCGCCCGGCCGGATGAGAAATGGGGCGAAGTGCCCTGCGCTTTCATCGCCCTCAAAGAAGGCTGCGCGGTTACTCGGGAGGAAGACATCATCGGCTTCTGCCGCGAGCACCTGGCCCGTTACAAGCTGCCCAAGACCGTGGTGTTCCGTGAGTTGCCGAAGACGTCGACGGGGAAGATTCAGAAGTACTTGCTGCGTGATTGGGCCAAGGCGCTTTGACGAAGTCTGCATTGACGTGGTGTGGCCTTGTGCGCGTCAGGTAAGCCAAATTGGGGCCGCTTTGCGGCCCCAAGTAAGGCAAGAGGAAAATAAATCCGTCCCTTTTGGGGCGTTGGTTCTCGTTGGGCTCTATTTGGTCTCGGCATTCAATTGCAAAGTTGTAGTCGATACGTTAGCAGCCGACTCATTGATGGCCTTGGTTTTTTCGACGGTTTTGGCTTTTTTCTCTTCGATGGACTCGGTAAGTAGGTTTCTGATTCCATTGGGGGTGCAGATTTCAATATATGAGTTTAGCGCGCGATCGGCCTCGTCCATTGACTCAATTCCATCAGGCCATTTTGCAGTGCTGTCCAGCTTTCGATAAGTGAGTATCTCAACTTGTTCTTGCTTTCGTTGAACCAGTTTCTCTAACTCTGCGATATTAGGTGAAACGAGAAATGCTTCGTCATAAGCATCAAATGAAGCCGAACCAAAGCTGAACGCCGCGCTTGTAGCGGCAATCCCACCCGCGCTGGCTTTTGCCAGCCCCATTAGCGAGGCAGTCAGCCCACCGACGAGATTGGTTTCTTTTTTTGCGTGATCGCGATGTGCTTTAGTCAGGGATAATCGCTCGAAATAATCTCGGCAGATTAAATTGCTATAGGCAATCCCGGATCCAACATAGGGTCTGATATTTTCTTTTCTGGGGTCATCTCTTAGCTTTTTGTATTTATCTACCCATGATTGAGCCTTCTCACTCAAAAACGTTGTTGTCTGATTATTTGTGCCCTCCAGGGAGCCATCGATCAATGGATTTCGAACGCTGAAAGGCGTTTGATAGCTGGGGAACATGCCGCAGCCAGAAATCAACACAGAAAGTATCGCAATGATTAAATTTCGCATACATAACTTCCTTGTTAGGCTGAAGGTTTTTAACGATTAGTAGCACTTTGCCTTCATGTCAAGTGGCAGCCTGAGATTTACTCGTCTATCGCTTTTTTCCACTGGACCAAGACAAGTCGGTATCCGATGTGAAGGCCACCGCATTGGGCGCGCCACGACTCATACCACGGCGAGTCGGGGTGGAAACTTGTGCATATCGCTCGGCGAAAAGAGGAACTGGCCGCGCATCAAAAAACACGCTCGATCAGATGTTGTAGCCGCCCGCGACCTCGATGTTCTGGGCATTGATCCAGGCGCCTTCATCGGACAACAACATGCCGATGACGCGCGCGATATCCTCAGGTTCCCCCACGCGCCCCAATGCCGTTTGAGACGCCAGCAGCGCCTCGAACTCATCGTTCAAGCCACCGCCCAGTTCGGTACGGATCGCCCCGGGCGATACGGAGTTGGCACGAATACGCCGCTCGCCGAACTCTTTGGCCATGTAGCGGGTGAGCACTTCGAGCCCGCCTTTGAACGAGGCATAGGGTGCGACACCGGCCGTTGCCACACGGGTGGTGGCGCTGGTCAGGTTGACGATGGATGCGTTGGTTTCCAGCAGCGGCAGTAAGGTTTGCGTGAGGAAGAACGGGCCTTTCAGATGCACCGCGCAGAGCGCATCGAACTGGGCCTCGCTGACCGAATCGATAGGGTTGAAAAGGCCGTGCCCCGCATTGTTCACCAGCCCGGCAAGCCCGCTGATGCCCCATTTCTCTCGCAAGGCTTCGATCACTGCCTCGCGAAAGCCCGTAAAGCTGCCGATATCGGCAACATCCAGCCCCAGGGCAACCGCGTTGCCACCCGCTTGCTCGATATCGGCCACCACCTGCCGTGCCGCAGCCGGGTTGCTGTTGTAGGTAAGGATGACACCCAGGCCGCGCCGGGCCAGGTGCTGAGCTGTACTGGCGCCGATGCCACGGCTGCCTCCGGTGATGACGACAACGCCCATGTGCTGCTCCGCTAACGATGAATTGAGCGCACACGGTAACCATCGACCTTCCCGGCTTCGTCTGCATTTCTCCTTCAATCCTGCCTGTTTCTGCTTTTTGCTTGCGTGGCATCGCTTGCTGGGGCGAGCATGCCGGTCATGAACAATCAGCTTGATGAACTACGCAGTCTGGCCGCCAGGGCCGAAAACCGCCGAACCGAGACGGGTATCCCACGGGTCGCCATGGTTCAGGGCAAGGTCCCGGAGCATCTGCTGGCGGCGGTCTACGACCCGATGATCAACGTGATCCTGCAAGGCAGTAAAACGATGACCGTGGGGGATCGCACGCTGCGCTACGATCCGGCGACCTACTTCGTCATGTCCATCGACCTGCCGGCGGTGGGGACGGTGCATGCCACCGAGTCGGGCGAGCCCTACCTGGCTGTCAGCCTGACGCTCGATCCGATCGTGCTGACCACCTTGCTTGCCGACCTGCCAAAGCCGAGCGGGCAGCATGACCAGCAGCCGGGGTTTTCCGTGGCGGCTGTTACTTCAGAGCTGATGGATGCCTGGGTGCGCATGTTGCGCTTGATGGACAAGCCCGACGAGATCGCGGCCCTGGCGCCTGTCTACGAGCGTGAGATTCTGTATCGCGTGTTGCAGGGCCCCCATGGCTGGATGTTGCGCGAGATAGCGGCGCCGGATACGGCGCTGGCCCGCGTCAGCCAGGCCATACAGTTCATTAGGCGAGACTTTGCCCAGTCGATCAGGGTGGAAGAGCTGGCCCAGCGGGCCGCCATGAGCGTTTCGGCGTTTCATCGGCATTTCAAAACGGTCACCAACTTGAGCCCGTTGCAGTATCAGAAGCGTGTGCGTTTGCTTCAGGCGCGGACGCTGATGGTGGGCAGTGGCAGGAGTGTGATGGCGGCGGCGTTCGAGGTGGGGTACGAGAGTGCGACGCAGTTCAGCCGCGATTATGTGCGGGTGTTTGGTGTGCCGCCGGCGAGGGATGCGGCGCGGATTCTGGAAGCGGGTAGGGCACGAGGTCGTTAGCGGCCATTGGCGACCGGCCGTTATCATCTTGCACCCTGAGCCTTCAGCGCCCAGTCTTCACTACGGGCGCTTTTTTGTGCTCGCGATGTCGCGTTATGGCGGTGTTGCGCGGGACACCTTCGGGTGTGCTGGGCCCCTTTCGTCCCGGTCGGCCAACCCGCGTACTGCCGCCACCTTATGCTGTCCTTGGCCAAGGACAGCAGGTGACCCGCTTCGGGACGATAGACAAACGACTAACCCTGATTTTTACAGACGTTGTAAATCTGGTACTGGTCCATGGATGTCATGTGATAACCGTAATCTGGCGCCAAGACGAGTGCGCGCTGAGTTACTCCGGTTTTCTCATGGGCCTTTCCTTGGGTATCGCTGTGGGAGCGGAAACCGGCAGCTCTCATTTCCTCGATCAGCTTTTTTCTGAGTGGAACTTCAACCACCCCTCTGTCGTTGCCGGTAGAAAGAAATACTGGGCGATCGGCGTTCAGCAACCACACCGGTTCAGCGCTGACGTCACCGCTGAAGATATACACGCAGTCGGTTGAGGCACTGGTGAATACAGCTTGGCGAAAGTAATGGCCTTTTTCATACCCAACAAGTGTGAGCAAACCAGGCTGGACCAGCGCAAGCGCATCTTTGGTATCCACGCCTTCCTTCTGAACGCCGTACTCGAAATATGACCATTTCAGCGGAAACATGCTTGGAGGGAGATGCTCCAACTGAAGGTCTTGCTTCATCAACATCAGATCTTCAGGTGCTTGGTAGGGGACTGGGGTGCCGCAAGCTGCAATCAGCGCGGCGCAGGCTCCGGCCAGCAGTATACGAGGAAACTTCATAGTCACTCTCCGTGTGCCCAGGCGTAGGCGACAGCGTTGGTCAATTGAATTAGTGGCTAAATGCTACCTTAGGGGGCAGGCTAGGTGACACAGATCTCCTGCTCGGCTCAATCTTCCTGTAAGGACTTGTCCGCGAACCTGAGTGGGGCATGTTGTAGCGTTCGGGCAGCATTCGTCTGTTTCTTGCCAATAGCTATCGTTCACGAAGGGTTGTTTCGCTCTGAAAGTTGACATTCATGACCGGCAGCTCCTGCGAGCGAAGGCGAAGAGAGCGGTTCCTCAATTACCGACTTGCGTTGGAACCAGCCGCAACAACTTGGCGTCAGTCCCATCGGTAACCACATAGATAGCCCCATCCGGCGCCACCTTGACGTCCCTCATCCGCTCCTCCAACTCAGCCAACAGAAGCTGCTCCCCAACAACCTGCCGCCCATCTCGCAACACCCTACGCACGGCCCGTTCCTTCAGCGCCGGAACCAACAAATCCCCCCGCCAATCCGGAAACAACGCACCGTCATAAACCGCCAGACCAGCCGGTGCGATGGAAGGCGTCCACTCCAGGATCGCATCGCGATAACCCTCCAACCGGCGAAACGGCGTCACCCGCGCAAACGGGTAGTCGATGCCATCCGTAACAACCGGCCACCCATAGTTGCCGCCGGGCTCGATCCGATTGATTTCATCTCCACCCCGCGCACCATGCTCGCTGAGCAGCAACTCGCCCGTCGCCGGGTCGACCGCAATGCCTTGCGGGTTGCGATGCCCCAGGCTGTAGATCTCGGGTGCGGCACCAGGATGCTGCAAGAACGGGTTATCCGCCGGTGCCCGACCTTCACGGTCCAGCCTGACGACAGTCCCAAGGTGGTTCGCCAGGTTCTGTGCCTCTTCACGACGCGCACTGCCGTCCCCCAACGAGAGCACCAGCGTGCCATCTCGCAGAAAAGCGATACGTCCACCATTGTTCCCGGCGCTCGGTTTCAACGTGGAACTGAACAGCACGCGCACATCCTCGAGCCTGTCATTCACCAACCTGGCCCGCACCAGCCGCGTGCCGTTGGCGCCCGGCTCGCCGTAGGCCATGGTCAGGTAGAGCAGGCTGTTGCTCTCGAACTGAGGGTCCAGCGCAACCTCCATCAACCCGGCAATTGCACGCAATCGGAAGATCGGTGGTAGCCCATCGAGCGCGATTTGCGATGTCGAACCGTCGGGTGCAATCGCCAGCAAGCGGCCCGCCATTTCGGTGACGAGCGCGCGGCCATCCGGTAGAAACGCCACCGACCACGGACGGTTAAGGCCCGACAGGACGGTCTGGACCTCATAGCTGGCAGGGTCGACCGGCGCGGGCTTGTCGCCTGCCGGGGGAACCATCCAGAGAAACAGCGCGATGGGCACCACGATCAGCGCGCCGGATATCGCTGCGTAACGCCGACCGGCCGTACCATCCGCCTGGCGCTTGGGCGGTGTCATGGCGGCGTACAGCAGCCCGCCGACAACTCCCGTCGCAGACATCAGCACATGACCGAACTGCTCGCGGGTGCCCGGCATCGCGGGCATCGGAATCACCGAGCGCATCAGCCAGAAGAGCACCCACAGGGCAACTATCGAGGCGACCGGGAATAGGGCGGTTCGCCAGCGCGAGGTAGGCGGTGCGTGGCGAATGATGAGGTGCGTGAGCACAAACGCAGGTAACAGCGCGGCAATGGCAATCCCCATCATGACCGGCCCAAACCGCGCCAGGTCTTCCAGTGTCATCCATAGCCGAATCGAAGCCGTGACCGGAGCATCCAGCTCGATGAGCTTGCCAAGCACGAGTTGGGTCTGAGTGATACTGGCGAGCGCGCCGGTCGCCAGGGCAGCGACCAGCAACGCGGCGATATATCGATTCAGGGGCTTCATCCGGTGGCTTCTCTGCATTCAGGAAGCCACCATCATGCCCGCTACATCAGAACGCGTACACCAGCGTCGCCGTAGCACTGCGCGGCGTGCCGTACCAGCCGCGCGAGCCGATCGCGGTGTAGTACTTCTCGTCGAACAGGTTGTTGACGTTCAAGGTCACGCTGGTTTGCGGGGTGAAGGCGTACTGCGCCATCGCATCGACCACGCTGTAGGCGCCCTGGGTGAACTTCTCGCCGTTGGGGCCGGCGTTCTTGTAGTACTCCGAACCTTGCCAGCGCACGCCGCCGCCGATTTTCAGCTGCGGCAGCGATTGCAGGCGGTAGGTGGTGTAGAGCTTGAGGGTATCGCGTGGGACTTCCGAGAGCAGGCGGTCGTTGTCGGCGTCCTTGGCCACGGCGTAGGTGTAGCTGGCCGAGACCTGCCAGTCCCGGAGGATCTCACCGGCCGCTTCCACTTCGAAACCGCGGGTCTTGGTGCCGGACTCGGCGCGGTAGGCCTGGTTGCCGTCCGGTGCCAGGTTGCTGCCGTCGGCCACGGCCAGGTTGTCCTGGTGCACTTCGAACACGCTGAAGGCGGTGGCCAGGCGCTTGTCCCAGAACTCGCCCTTCAGGCCCAGCTCGTAGTTCACGCCCTCTTCAGGGTCGAGGTAGCTGCCGCTCACATCCTTGTTGCTTTGCGGCTTGAAGATGGTGGTGTAGCTGGCGTAGGCCGACCAGTTGTCGTCGAGGTCGTAGATCAGCCCCACGTAGGGCGTGACCACGCCGGTTTCGCTGCGCGAGTTGCGGGTGGTGGCGCCGGTCGCGAGGGCGGTGGAGGTTTCGTCGCGCTTCCAGTCGATCAGCCGCGCGCCGGTAATCAGCGACAGGTCGTCGGCCAGGCTCCAGCGCACCGAGGCCACCAGGCCATCCTGGGTTTCATCCAGGGCATCTTCCGACGACTTTGTATGAATAGCATCCGGCACCGCCAGCGAGCCGTCCCAGGTGTAGATGTTGTCGATGGTCTGGAACGACCACAGCGGGTAGCCGGGGTTACGGTAGTAGGCGCGGTAGTGGCTGGCACCGAGGTACAGCTGGTGCTCGCGCGACAGCAGCTCGAACGGGCCGCTTGCCGAGAAGTCGAACGAGGTCTGCCGGGGTTCGCCGGCCCAGCGGCCGGTCCAGGTACTGACGCCGCTGCCATCGGGGTTGACGGTGCCGCTGGCGGCGGTGGCGAAGGCGTCGTCGTAGCTGCGGCGGTTGTGTTCGGCGTTGAACTTGAGCTGCCAGCCGTTATCCAGCTGGTGTTCGAGGGTGGTGAACACGGTCTTGGTACGGCGTTTGTGGTAGCTCCAGTCCGACGCCGAGTTGAACGAGCGCGAAGGCTTGAAGTGGCTGCCATCGGAATTGAACATCGGGAAGCCGTGGTTGCCCGCGCCGTCGCTGTCCATCTCCTGGTATTCGGCGCCGACGGTCAGCATCGTGCTGTCGGTGAGGTCCCATTCCAGCACGCCATAGGCCACCTGCTTTTCCAGGGACTGGCGGTCGACATGGCTTTGGCTGTCGGTGCTCGAGGCGACGAAGCGCCCGCGTACGTTGCCGCTTTGCGAGAGTTTTCCGGACACATCCAGTTCGGTGCGGTAGTTGTCCCAGGAGCCGGCCTTGAGGGTCAGCTTGCGCTGGGTTTCCAGGGTCGGCTTCTTGCGGATCAGGTTGATGGTCGCGCCGGGGTCGCCGGTGCCGGACATCAGCCCTGTGGCTCCGCGCACCACCTCCACCCGGTCGTACGACACCATGTCGGCGAGGTCGTCGCGAAAGCCATAGGTGTCGGGGCGGTTGATGCCGTCGACCTGAATGCTGCCGACTTCGAAACCGCGCACGTATATATGGTTGGCGTCGCTACCGGCCGGGCCCATGCTGTCGACCACCACGCCCGGGGTTTGCTCGAGCACCTGGGCCACGTCGGTAAGATTCTGGTCTTCGATCTGCTGGCGGGTCACCACGCTGACCGATTGCGGCGTCTCGCGTGCCGAGAGGCGCAGGCCGGTGGCGGTATTAGCCGAGCCTGTGGTGTAGCTGCCGGTGCCTTCGCTGGTGCTGCCCAGGCCGATGGCCGTAACGCTGGTGGCCCCCAGCTCCAGGCCGCTGCTGCTTTGTACCTTGGCCAGTACGTAGCGCTTTTCGCCCGCCGGCAGCACTTGCAAGCCGGTGCCCTGCAACAATTGGGCGAAACCTTGTTCGAGCTCGAAGCTGCCGCGCAGGCCTGCGGACTGCAGCCCACGGGTTTCCTGGTTGCCGAAACTGATGGTCACGCCGCTGGCCGCCGCGAACTGGCTGATCGCCGAGGCCAGGCTGCCGGCTGGAATATCGTAGCGCTGCGGGTCGGCCCAGGCGGCAGGGGTGGCCAATGCGGCACCGCAAAGGCTGAGCGCGAGGGTCGCCTGGCGGATGCTGCTGGCGAGTGAGGTACGGCGTGCGGACATGAACAGGGGCTCCTGGTGGGGGGGCTGGGGCGCGGTGGATAGGCGCGTCCCCAAGAGCCGAAGCAGTGGAAGAAATCTGTTACCCCTGAATGCAAAAAAGTTACGGGGCCTGGCGCAATACCCTTCAAGCCCGCTCAAGCGGCTCGAGCTGCACCCAATAGCGGGTCAGGCGACGTACACGCACCGGCAGCGCGTCTTCCAGGCTGGCCAGGGCGATGTCGGTGTCGTCGAGGCTGAAGGCGCCGGACAGGCGCATTTCGGCGACTTGCCTGGAGCACCCGAGATGACCGGGGCGGTAGCGCGCCAGTTCCTCGACCACATCGCCCAGGCGCCAGTCGACGCTCACCAGCATGCCGCGCGCCCAGGCCAGGGCGTCGGGAGGCAGGGGGCGTAGCGGCTCGGTGTGGTCGGCGCTGAAGCTCAGGCTGTAGCCGGCGTCGACTCGCACGCTCTCGGCGATGTGGCTGGGGCGTACCTGCACGGCGTGGGCGGCCACTGCCACGTGGCTCATGCCAGCCTGTTGGCGCACGCTGAACCTTGTGCCCAAGGCCAGGATGTCGCCTGCAGCGGTGCGCACGCTTAATGGGCGCCGGTCCTTGGCGGTTTCCACCAGGATCTCGCCTTGACGCAGCTGGATCAGGCGTTGGCCCGCGTCGAAGTGGATATCCACGCGGGTATCGGTATTGAGGTCCAGGCGAGTGCCATCGGCCAGTGTCAGTTGGCGCCGTTGGCCAACACCGGTTGAATGCTCGGCGCTCCATGGCGAGGCTCGATAGCCTTGCCAGCCGACCACCCCGACACCCAGCAGCAGCGCCAAGGCCTTCAGGGCATGGCGGCGATCGTGCCGGGCTAGGGTCAGCGCTTGCGCCGCCCCACCGGGGGCGCTGGCCAGGCGGCCTTGCAGTTGCTCGAGGCGCGCCCAGGCGGCGGCGTGGCGAGGGTCGGCTGCGCACCAGGCGCGCCACTGCATGCGGGTCGCTTCATCGACGTTGCTGTCATGCAAGCGCACGTACCAGTCCATGGCGTCGGCAAGAATGGCCTTCATGCCGCCTCGAGCAGCAAGCAATGCAGCAGGCCACGCGCCAGGTGCTTGCGCACGGTGCTGACCGACACACCGAGCTTGTCGGCGGCTTTCTCGTAGCTCAAACCGTCCAGCTGCACGGCGAGAAAGATCGCGCGGGTGCGGGGGCCAAGGCCATCGAGCATGCGGTCGATGGCCATCAGGGTATCGAGGATGACGGCGCGGGCTTCGGCGGAGGGGGCATAGCGTTGCGGTTGCAGCGCCAGGGCGTCGAGGTAGGCGCTTTCCAGGCTGCGGCGGCGATACAGGTCGATGACCAGGCCGCGGGCGATGGTTGCCAGGTAGTGACGGGGCTCGTTGAGCGTGCCGGCAGTGCGTGCCAGCAGCACCCGGATGAAGGTGTCCTGGGCGAGGTCGGCGGCATCGGCGCCGCTGTTCAGTCGCTGATGCAACCAGCCGTGCAACCAGCCGCTGTGCTCGCGGTAGAGTGTTTCCAAGCCTCTGTGTACAGCGCCGTCGGCAACAACGGTGGACATCCCACCCTCCCCAAAAGATTACCAAGTGCAAATAGGAATTGGTCGCAAGTGTAATCGGTGGGGAAGGGATTGAGAATGGTGGCAGGTGGAAGCGGTTCCGCTAGGCCTTGGCCAGGCCTGTCGGTGGCGCGTACACGACCCGATTGCGCCCGGTCTGCTTGGCCTGGTACAGCGCCGCGTCGGCGCGCCCCAGGGCATGGTCGACCTGCTCGTCGGCGGCCAGCAAGGTGCAGCCGATGCTCAGGCTGACCTGTAGCGGTCCAGCGGCCAGTTGCATCGGTTCGTTGCCGATCAATTGCCGCACGCGTTCGGCGATGCGCTGCAGCTCTCTGCCGTCCTTCACTCGCAGCAGGGCGACGAATTCCTCACCGCCCTGGCGCACCAGCAGGTCATCTGGGCGCAGCGCTGCCCGCAAGCGGCGTGCGCTTTCGCACAACACCTGGTCGCCACCGGCGTGCCCATGCTTGTCGTTGATGGACTTGAAGTGGTCGAGGTCGGCATACAGCGCGCCCAGCTTCAGGCCGTTCTCTTGCGCCATGCGCCGCTCGCGCTGTTCGAAGGCTACCAGGGCGCCACGGTTCCACAGTTGCGTCAGTGGGTCGAGCAGCGCCTTGCGTTGCTCGCGGTCCATCTCCATGCGCAGGTCGCGGTTGCTCTGGATCAGGCTGCGCAGTTGCAGGTAGCCCTCGGCCAGGGTGGCCAGGTCCTTGAAGTTCGCCTGCTGCGCTGCGCTCAGGGTGCGCGGGCGGGGGTCGAGCATGCACAAGGTGCCGATGGCCTTGCCATTGCCGGCCCGTAGCGGGTGGCCGGCGTAGAAGCGGATGTAGGGCGCGTTGAGCACCAGGGGGTTGTCGGCGAACCGCGGGTCTTGCTGGGCGTCGGGCACCAGCAGGGTGTCGTCGCCGAGGATCGCGTGGCCGCAGAAGGAAATGTCCCGCGGCGTTTCGCTGGCGTCCAGGCCTACCCGGGCTTTGAACCACTGGCGGTTCTGGTCGATCAGGCTGATCAGCACCGTGTCCACGTGGGCCAGGTCCTGGGTGAGGCGCACCAGGGTGTCGAGGTAGTGCTCGGCTGGGGTGTCGAGCAGGTGCATCTCGTCGAGGGTGTGCTGGCGCAGGGTTTCGTCAACGGGAAGGGGGCAAGCCAACATGCAATCTCCTCCTTGTCATTGGCTGGCGGGGTGCCGAAAGGCTGGACTACCTACAGCATAGGCGTTCGCGATGACCGATGCTGACGAGTGTGGTGCCGCGGCGGACAGCGGTATCAACTCATGCATTCATGAATGACCGCACCCACATGGCCTGCGCCGCAATCTGTTTTGCTTGAAAGTGAGCGCACATCACAAAACTTTACTAGATTGCTTTCGATTCGCTCGTTCCGGATCTCGGATGACTCGAGGCATTTCAGATTATTCCAGTGGCGCAGGAGCAAGGATGGCGCAGTCGAAGAAAATCAAAGTCATGTTGTCCAGTCGATGTAACGATCGCTTTCCTGCTGACAGCGGCCAGACACTCAGCAGTATCCGGGAGCAACTCAAGCGCGAGATAGAAGGCACGAAGCTGTTTGGCAAGCAGGTGTTCGAGGTCTGGATCAACGAAGACGCACCTCCTGCCGATGCCACGCAGGACAGCTGGGATGCCTGTTTGCAGGTGGTCAGGGATTGCGATGTGCTGCTGGTGCTGTCCAATGGCAACGCCGGGTGGGCTAGCCGTGACGGCGACATCGGTATCTGCCATGCGGAGTACATGGAGGGGCTTGCCACCGCTCGGGGGAAGGTGCGCTTCATCGCCATGCCAACTATCCCCGCAGGTGCGGGCCAGGCAGTTGAGGCTGCACGTAATCAGCGCTTCCAGGACTTCATTCAGCAACAGACACCCTTCAGGGGTGGGATGGTCCTCACCGTCGAGCAGTTGCGAACACGGGTTCAGGAAGCGCTGCTGGATGCGTTGGTTGTTCTGACCCAGCGTGGCGTAACCACCGCAGCTTCGAGTCGGTTCGATATGGGCCAAGCCCTCGATTGGACACGAATGGACTTTCGTCAGCGCAAACGAGCGATGGAAACGGTGTTATTGCAGGCGCTCAACGGTGGCAACAAACCGGTTGGCCAAGCGTTCGCCGTTGTTCAAATTGCCGGGGCGGACATCGCGGCTTTTGTCCATGCCATCCCGGCTGCATTCACGGTTTCCGCGGCGCGTGAGCTGGTGGGTAAACCTTTTCTGCGCGACCACGAATACGTCGATCTATTGAAGGGCGCGCACGGGCCGTTGCATTTGATTGCCTGTCACAGAGGGGCTACAGAGACGCAGGCCACTGCGTTGCTTGGCTTTCCTGACGCCACGGTGGTCAGTGGGTCCTTCGGTGTGTTCGTCGCGGATGATGTACAGAAAGTGCAGTTTGCCTTCCTGGCCAACTGCCGCGATGAGTCGCACACGCGCCATGCGTTGCAGCGATTCAGGGAATGGTTGGATCAAACCGGCGAAGCGCAGAGGCTGGCCAACAGAGCCGCTTCGCGCACCAAGATCGTCAACGTGATTGCTGCTGAACTTGAGGGGAGATAACAGGGATGTCCAAAACACGCTTTACCGTTGGGCCAGTGTTGTCGTTTCGAGGTATCAGCAAAGGGCAATGGCAGGTAACCGCGTTGGTCGGGGTGAAAAGTGGTTCTGCATTCCCCGCGTTTTCCATCGAAGGGCGGGAGTGCCCGGCGCCGAAGGTTTTGCTGCAGCGCCCGAAGGAAACCATCCTTCGGTATGACCTGAGTTGTAAACAGCAGGAGCAGGAGCGCACGGTTCAGTTCGGTGTAGGAGAGGGCGGGCCACACTGGCAGTTCTCCGTTCCCGGTCAAGAGTATGCGCCGAGGATGGCCTACGTTTCCTGCAATGGTTTTTCAGATCCCAGTGGAATGCGCAAGTTGGTCCGCCCTGAAAACGCGGTCTGGGCCGACTTGATCAGTAACCATGACAGCGATCTGCGGGCGCCGGACTACCAGCTGGACAAGGAGCAGCTTTGGCATGAAGGAAGAATCCACGACAAGGGCTTGAAGCGGTTCCAGTTACTGCTGATGGGCGGCGACCAGATCTACTTCGACTCGATCTGGGAGGACATAAAGCCACTCAAGAAGTGGGTCGGGCTGTCGCGCAAGGAACAATTGGCGTTCAAGGTGAGCGCGGCGTTGGAGAAGGAGATCGAGGCTTACTATTTCGACCTCTATGCCGATCGTTGGCTGCCCGATACACGGCGTGACTGGGGGCATGGAAAGGCGAATCTCGATGCCGCTGATGGGATGGCGAGGATTCCTACGGTGATGATGTGGGATGACCACGACATCTTCGACGGCTGGGGCTCATACAGCCCGCCCATGCAGCACTGTGAGCTGTTCCAGGTGTTGATGCGCCATGCGCGCAAGGCGTTCTGGGTGTTCCAGTTGCAGCATGCGCTGGAGGATTTGCCGCAGCAGCAGTTGCTTCAGCGTGCGAACGTTTCCCAACAGGATCCACAGTACGAGCCGGTGCAATGGAGCGCACGCTTGAAAGGGGATCGACTGGCCTTGCCGCTGCTGGATGGCCAGGCGGGTTTCAGTTTCGGCTATCACATGGGACCGGTATCGCTGTTCGTCGCGGATTTGCGCACTGAGCGTTCACGTACCCAGGTGATGGGGGCCAACACCTGGACGGCCATGCAGGCTTGGCTCGGCACGCTGCGTGACGGCAAGCCTGCTCACCCTGGAAGCAAATGCCAGCACTTGATCTTCATGTCCTCGGTGCCCGTCGCGCACCCCAAATTGTCACTGGCTGAAGGGTTGCTCGATACGTTTGGCCAGGACCATGTGCTCGACAGCAATGCCGATGACCTCAAGGATCACTGGTCGCACGGGGATCATGAGGGTGAGCGCAAGCGCCTTCTGGAGTCGCTGACGCGTATTGCCGAGCAGCGAATGCTGCGGGTCTCCATTGCTTCCGGAGACGTGCATGTGGCGGCGTGGGGCAGTTGCTACCGGCGGGATATTCCGCCGACGTCGAATTGGGCGCAGATTCAGCAATTCACCTCGTCAGGTGTGGTGCATCCGTCTTTGGTCGGCGTGGCCGAGCGGCTTTTTCTGCAGTTGCTGAACCATACCGCGAGCAAGGTCCAATCCATCGATGTGCAGCACTGTGTCGAGATGATGCTGTTCCCCGGGTTCAATCGGTACGTGATGCCGGCTCGGAACTGGCTGGCATTGGAGTTGGACATGGGCGGCGAGGCAGGGTGCAAGCTTTGGGCAACGTGGCGCTGCGAAACCGAGGCAGGGTTTTCCAATCACTTGCAGGCTGTGCAACCGGCGCAGAAATAGAACGCCTCGGTTGCACGGCAGTTGTTGTGTCGTGGCGAGATCCAGGTGAACGCGCTTGAAAGCCGTTCACCGGTGTTCTTTCACAGGCTGTCCGGATCCCCGAAGAACATCTGTATCCGCGAGCGCAACCAGCGCTCCGCCGGGTCGTTGTCCTGCGCGCCGCGCCAGGCCATGTGCAGCTCGAAGCTCTGCACCGGAATCGGCAGCTCCTCGGCGCGCAAACCACCGCCTGCGGTCAGCGCATCGGCGGTGTAGTCCGGGACGGTGGCGACGATGTCGGTACCGGCCAGCAGGCTGCCCAGGCCGTTGAACTGCGGCACGGCCAATACCACCTGGCGCTTGCGGCCGACTTCGGCCAGCGACTCATCGATGAACCCGGAAAGGTCGCCCGCATAGGAAACCAGCGCATGGGGGCGGGCGCAGAAGTCGTCCAGGGTGATGCTGCCGGGCACGCTGTCGGCGCGCAGCAGCTTGGGCATGCTGCGGCGCAGCACCTTGCGCTTGGCGTTGGCTGGCAATTCGGTGGAGTAGCTCACGCCCACCGAGATCTCGCCCGAGGCCAGCAGGGTCGGCATCAACAGGTAGTTGACCCGACGCACCACCAGCACGATACCCGGCGCTTCGGCGCGAATACGCTTGAGCAGTTGCGGCAGCAAGGCGAACTCGGCGTCGTCGGAGAGACCGATGCGGAACACCGAGGTGCTGGTGGCAGGGTCGAATTCGGCGGCGCGGCTCACGGCGGTGGAGATCGAGTCCAGCGCCGGCGACAGCAACGAGAATATCTCGTGCGCACGCGCCGAAGGCTCCATGCTGCGCCCGGTGCGTACGAACAAGGGGTCGTCGAACAGGCTGCGCAGGCGCGACAGCGCTGCACTGATTGCCGGCTGGCCGAGGAACAGCTTTTCGGCAGCGCGGGTCACGCTACGCTCGTGCATGAGCGTTTCAAACACGATCAGCAGGTTCAGATCTACGCGGCGCAGGTCGTTCCGGTTCATCGATGCATTTCGCCATAAGAGTTGGGCAGGGGTGAATCTTAAGGCCAAAGGCTGGTACGCTGCACGGGTTTACAGAGGCCAATGCATGGAATTGCTGGGAGCCCAATCAATGACAGGCATGTCGACTATTAATGGCCACTGATGGTCTAACGAGCAAAGCCCGGATAGAGTCCGGGGTAATACGAGGTTCACAAAGTCGAGGTATGCGATGTCCCGCATGATCCGTTTCCACAAGTTCGGCACTGCCGACGTGCTCCGTTGTGAGGAGCAAGCTGAGCCGTCACCCGCGGCAGGCGAGGTGCAGGTGCGTGTCGAGGCCATCGGCATCAGCTGGTATGACGTACTCTGGCGGCAGAACCTGGCGTCCTCCAAGGTCAGCTTGCCAGCCGGTATCGGCCATGAAATGGCGGGTGTCGTGAGCGCGGTCGGCGCAGGTGTCGATGACATCGCGGTGGGCGACCGGGTTGCCAGTTTCCCGGCGGCCAGTGCCAACGACCACCCGGTCTATGGCGACGTCATCGTGTTGCCGCGCTCTGCAATTACCCGTTACCCCGATACCCTGACAGCGATCGAGGCCAGCGTGCACTACACGCCGATGCTGATCGCCTATTTCGCTTACGTCGACCTGGCACGTGCCAAGGCCGGGCAGACCGCGCTGGTCACCGATGCCAGCCACTGTGCCGGGCCTGCCTTCGTGCAACTGGGCAAAGCCCTGGGCCTGAAGGTGTTCGCCGCCACCAAGGAGCCTGAGCAGCGTGAATACCTGCTGAGCCTGGGCGCCGACAAGGTGATCGTCACCGAAGAGCAGGACCTGCTGATGCAGGTGGGCAAGTATACCGATGGCCGTGGCGTCGACATGGTCCTCGATGGCATGGGCGGGCCACAGATGTCGCTGCTCGGTGATGTACTGGCACCGCGTGGCAGCCTGGTGCTGTATGGCCTGCAAGGCGGCAACCAGACCCCATTCCCGGCCTGTGCGGCGTTCCAGAAGAACATCCAGTTCTACGTGCATTGCATCGGCAACTTCACCGGCAAGCCGGAGCTGGGCATCTCCCAGGACCAGGTCGCCGTGCAGCGCGCCCTGCGCGATATCAACCAGTTCACCGCTGACAAGCTGCTGACCCCGCAGATCATCAAGGTGTACCCGTTCGAGCAGGTGGTCGAGGCACACCGGCATATGGATGAGTGCCCCTGCGGTGGCCGCGTGGTGCTGGAGATGGGCCACGAGTAAGTTTCGAAATGTAAATAAAAACCGGGCCTTGCCCGGTTTTTTTTTCGGACTATTCCTACGCAATTAAGTTAAGTGGATGACATCCATATATAGGGTTTCTTTGTTTTCAAGTTGTTTTGCGTTGACTATGCTCTAGCCCGAGGAAAGTGCCTGGAATCGTGTCGATTATGCGCTTTGCCTGAATGGTTTTTTTACCTTGATCTGTATCTTTTATTGATTTCGTAACGCCTGATAATGGCCCGGTGACAGTTTGCGCAAAGGAGCGTGGCATGAGCATGGGGCAGTCCAGGGAGGCACGTGCGTTGGGCGTGCAAGGGCGAAAGCGGCGTTCGTTTTTCTCTATGGCTTGGCGACAGTAGATGTCACTTCAAAGTTTCCCAAATAGTTGTGGGAAATATCTTCAAGTTTAATTCGCTTCCGGATATTGGGTTCCTGCCTGAAATGTCGCGGGGTGTCGAAGGAATGGAGTGATGCAATGAGCAATATTCATGACCAAGCCATGCACTATATCTACCAGCAAGTTCTACAACGTGTACTGGACCACATGTCCCAGGCACAGCGGGCCTCGGTGCAGTTGCTGATTCAGCGCCTGCTGGTGGCCGCCGGCGGCCTGGAATACATCGGGGAGTTTCGCCTGCTGGTGCTGCATGCCAACGACCCACGCAGCGCCCGCCTGCTGGCGACGTTGCGGGCCGCCCAACTGAGCATTGCCTTGCGCGGCCCGGAAACCTTCCACCTTCGGGTCGTGGTGGCTTGCCAGCCAGCACTGCGCAATGAGCTGCTCGATGATCACGAGCGCGCATTCAGTGCCTTGTTCCTGCAGGAGGACCCGCGGGTCGAGCTGCTGATGCTCAAGGCAGGGCAGGTACAACCTTTTTCCGCCCGCCTGCACGCCACCGATGGCAGCCTGCCCGGCGAGCGCCAGGGCATGCTGTTGTTCGGGCACCTCAGTGGTGGCCGCCCCGAGGCGTTGCTGGGCAGTCGCTTGCATTTGGAACTGGCCGATGCCTGCCAGCAACTGCTGGCCTGGAAGGGCGGCGCCAGTGCCCTGATTACCGCGATACCCGAACGCCAGCGCCGGCGCTACCTGGCCTGGGCCCGGTCGGGCATGCGCCTTGCCGGTGAGCGTGGGTTGCCGGGCGCCCACCCGTGTGCAGGTGCCCTGTGCGAGGCCTTGGGGCGCTTGCACCGAGTGGCTGCATCGCCCCTGGATAGCCCCACAACGCCGGGCGAGACCCCGAGTCAGCCTAGCGCCTTGCGCTTGATCGCCATCGATGAGCTGTTGCCACCCCAGGGGGACAACGACCGCGTGGTGCAGATGCTCGGCCTGCGTCACCTGGCTATCGCCTCCGGAACGCCCCTGGGGGCGTTCTTCGACCCGCTGGCACTGGCGCATTTGCGCGGATTGCATGCCCAACTCTTGCAGGGGGCGGGCGAAAGCCCCTGTTCCCAGTCGATGCACGAACAGGCCAGGGCGCTGCTCCAGCAAACCTACGGCATTGGCGATACGCAATTGGCCTGCCTGCTGTTCACCCCGTTCAACCACCGCGGTCGCGGGTTGGGGCTGTTCCTCAAGCGCTGCCACCCCAGCATGCGCGTGGCTTTGCCCTACCTGCACCAGGCCTTGCAAGGCAAGCCCTGCCCAGACACCGTGCAGCAATGGTTGCTCGACACCAGCGGCTTGAGCATGGCGCAGTTGCGCGCCTTGTATGCTGGCAATGTCGCCCCGTCGGCAATGCGCCTGCTGGACAGCTTGGCGCTGCGAGACGCGCACCTGCGCCTGCTGCCGCGCCTTGAGGTGTTCCGTGAAGCGAAGACCTGGGCTGTCACCTGATGGGGCGTTCGGCGCGTGGCGAATTCGCCTACCAGACAGTCTACCGCTACCTCGAAACCCTGATCGCCCAAGCCGAGCAGGGCGGTGATGCGCGCTTGCCGTCGTTGCGTGACCTGGCGCGGCGGCTACGGGTTTCGCTGGCGACCGTACAAAGTGCCTACAGCCTGCTGGAGGATGAGGGGCGGGTCAGTTCGATCCCCAGGTCGGGCTACTTCGTGCGCTTACGCAGCCCGGCACCCACGGCCTGGGCTGCGGTCTCGAAGGTGGGCGGCCAGAGCCAGCCCTTCAGTTTGGCACCGCTACCGTCCACTCGCCTGGAGCGGGCACTGCTGGCGCAGGAGCGGCGCCTGGTCCGCCAGGCCAGTACCCAACCAGGGCAACCCCGCACCGCCGGCCCGGTGCTGCTACGCAGTGTGCTGGCTGCACGCTACACCCCGTCTTCGAGCGGCTACTGGAGCGCCGAGGACGTCCACTTGGCCACTGACGTGCACGCGCTGTTGCAGACCCTGCTGGCTGGGTTGCACTTGCAGGACCGCACGGTGGTGGTGGCTACCCCGTGTTGCTGGCGAGTGTTGCAGGCCTTGCACCAGGCGGGCATGCGGGTGCTCGAAGTGTCGCAGGACGAGCGCGGCGGTCTCGACCTGGCAAAGCTGGAGCGCCTGTTCCGACGCGAACCGGTGCACCTGCTGCTGTTGCCCTCGTGCCTGGGCATGCCGGGTGGGCGCCTGCTGACGGCACGCGACCAGCAGGCTGTCGCCACCTTGCTGGCTCAGTACCCCACCTGGCTGTTGGAGAACGACCTGGACAGCGAACATTGCTTCGCGCCGCCACCGAGCCTGCGCCTGCGGGACCGGGTCGACCCACGACGGGTGCTGGTGCTCGGTTCGCTGGAGGCGGTGGTGGGGGGGGAGGCACCCTATGCCTATGTGCTGGGCCGCCACGGGCGTCTGCGCGAAGTGTTCGCCCAGCGCGGCTTCGTGTTGCCGCCGTTGCGCCAGCAAGCGGTGGCGCACCTGTACAGCCGTGGCGACATCGACACTCACCTGCAGTATCTGCGCGGCGCGTTGGCGGCGCGCATGGCACAGCTGTGCAAGGAAGTCGAAGCGCAACTGGGGGCACAGCTGGCCTTCACCCGTCCGGAGGGTGGCAGGGCCTTGTGGTGCAGGCTGCGCTACCCGATGGACATGCCCCGGGGCCTGGACGCGTTGGTCGGTACGGCGCTGTGCATGGCGCCAGGCGAGCAGTTCAGCTTGCAAGGGCGCTACCAGCAATGCCTGTTGCTGGCCTGGCATGGCGAGCATTTGCCCGAGCTGCGCGAGGCCTTGCGGCGCTTGGCCCAGGCATTCGAGCCAGCATCGAAGGTTCGCTGACGAGCAGGGATGACCGCTGATCTGTCGGGGTTGCCAGCGGTGGTTTTCTGTATGTATAACCAGTGCTTTCCCAGCCCCACCGAATTTGCGCCGTGATCGCCCATTCCGTCGACGACCCCCATTACTACCTGCACAACTTCCGCCAGGTGCTGGCCTGGGTCGAGCAGCGTTACACCGACCTGCTCGAGCCCCAGGAGCTTGCGTTCATCCACGATTTCGCCGCATTGGCGCAGCCTGCGCAGGCCTTGCTGGTGCGCATGGTCATGCGCAAGGGCGAGTGGTTTCGCAGCGACAAGCTCGATTACGCCGAAATTGGCGACCTCGACGCGGCCCTGACGCCGTTGCTGGCCCTGGGCTGGGTATGTGACCGCCCGGTGCTGGGCCTGGAGCAGCTGTTCGCGATGCTGCGCAAGGACGAGCTGGTGCAGTGTTTCGCCGCGTACCTCACCCGACCACGGGCGCCCAAGGCCGACCTGTTGGCCCAGTTGCAGGCGCATGCCCTGGCGCCACGGCCTTTGGCCGACTGGTTCGCCGACGCGGCGCTGGGCATCCTGCATTGGCGCCTGCAACCCTTGTGCGACCGCTTGCGCCTGCTGTTCTTCGGCAACCTGTACCAGGACTGGTCGGAGTTCGTGCTCGCCGACCTGGGGGTGTTTCGCTACGAGCAGGTGGCGTTCAGCGGTGACTCGCGCGCCCTGCGCAAGCGTCGCGACGTCGACCTGGCGTTGGCCCTGCACGCGTGTGCCGAGCGCCTGGAGCAGGGTGAGGCGCCGGGCGCGCTACTGCAAGCGTTGCACGGGCTGCACAGTGACAACCCCTGGCTGGCGCGGCGCCATGCTCGCTTGCTGTTCGCCTTGGGCCAGCGCTGCGAGCGCCTGGGCGACTGGGACCTGGCGTTGACGGTGTACAACGGCTGTGACCACCCGCAGGCGCGCATTCGCCAGGTGCGGGTGCTCGAGCGCAGCGAGCAATGGCCGCAGGCACAGGCGCTGGCCTTGCACATGGCCCAGGCCCCGGCCAACCCCCTGGAGGCGCAAGCCCTGGCGCGCATGCTGCCGCGCCTGGCGCGCAAGCTCGGCGGCCCGCCCCAGCCTCGCCGCCGGGGTGCGGAGTTGCAGGTGATCGAGCTGCAATTACCGCAAGCGCTGGCGGCGCTGGGGGTGGAGGAGGCGGTACGTCGGCACTTGGCCGAGCAGGGCGGCGAGGTGCACTACGTCGAGAACACCCTGTTCAACAGCTTGTTCGGGCTGCTGTGCTGGGAGGCGATCTTCGCGCCGCTGCCGGGGGCGTTCTTCCATCCTTTCCAGGCCGGGCCGCAAGACCTGTACGACGATGATTTCCAGCAGCGCCGCGAGTTGTTGTTCGAGGCCTGCCTGGGCAGGCTCGACGATGGCAGCCATGCGCACGCCATGCGCCAGTGCTTCGCCGCCAAGCAAGGGCTGCAATCACCCTTCGTGTTCTGGCAGATGCTCGATGCCCGCTTGCTCGACCAGGCCTTGGCCTGCTTGCCGGCGGCGCATCTGAAGCAGTGTTTTCTGCGCCTGCTGCAGGACATTCGCAACAACCGCGCCGGCATGCCGGACCTGATCCAGTTCTGGCCCGAGCAGGGGAGCTACCGCATGGTCGAAGTCAAGGGGCCGGGCGACCGCCTGCAGGACAACCAGCTGCGCTGGCTGGATTTCTGCCATGAACATGGCTTGCCCGTTGCCGTATGCCACGTGCGCTGGTGCGAGGCCGCATGATTGCCAGTGTGGCGGTGCGTGCCCTGTGCGAGTTCAGCGCCAAGGTCGGCGACCTGGACCTGCGCTTCACGCCATCGCCCACGGCCCTGGAGGGCATCCAGGGCCACCAGCGGATCGTGGCTCGGCGCGACACGGGCTACGAGGCGGAAATTGCCCTCGAGGGGCAGTTCCAGGGGCTGCGGGTGCGTGGTCGCGCGGATGGCTACGATCCGGCGCGCAACCGCCTGGAGGAAATCAAGACCTACCGTGGCGACCTCGCACGCCAGCCGGACAACCATCGCCAACTGCATTGGGCCCAGGCCAAGGTGTACGCCTGGCTGCTGTGCCAGGCGCGAGGCCTGGACAGCATCGATGTGGCCCTGGTGTACCTGGACGTCGACAGCGACCGCCAGACCTTGCTCCATGAGCGGCACAGCGCCGATGCCCTGCGCCAGTTCTTCGAGGCCCAGTGCATGTGCTTTCTCGCCTGGGCCCAGGCCCAGGCGCAGCGCCTCGGTGAGCGCGACAGCGGTTTGCAGGCCCTGGGCTTTCCGTACCCGCAGTTTCGTCAAGGCCAGCGGCAGTTGGCCGAAACCCTCTACAAGGCGGTGAGCACAGGCCGCTGCCTGATGGCCCAGGCCAGCACCGGCATCGGCAAGACCCTTGGCACGCTGTTTCCGTTGCTCAAGGCCATGGTGCCGCAGCAGCTGGACAAGCTGTTCTTCCTCACCGCCAAGACACCCGGCCGCGCCCTGGCCCTGGACGCTGTGCGCCAGGTCACCGACGCAGGCGCGCTGCCAGCATTACGCACCTTGGAGCTGATCGCCCGTGACAAGGCCTGCGAGTACCCGGGGGTCGCCTGCCACGGCGAGGCCTGCCCGTTGGCCAAGGGCTTCTACGACCGCCTGCCCGTCGCCCGCGAAGCGGCCGCCCAGGTGCCGATGCTCGACCGCGCAGCGCTGCGTGAAGTCGCGTTGACGCACCAGGTTTGCCCCTATTACCTGGGCCAGGAAATGGCCCGTTGGGTGGATCTGGTGGTGGCCGACTACAACTACTACTTCGATGCCCACGCCCTGCTGTTCGGCCTCGGCCAGGCCAACCAATGGCGGGTTGCGGTGCTGGTGGACGAAGCGCACAACCTGGTGGAGCGGGGGCGCGCCATGTACAGCGCTAGCCTCGACCAGGGGCAGTTGCTGGCCCTGCGTCAGGCCAAACCGGAGGGGTTGGGCAGCGCGCTGGAGCGCCTGAATCGTCACTGGAACGCGTTGTACAAGGAGCAACGCGCGCCCTACCAGGCGCTCGAGCAGCTGCCCGAGGCGTTCCTGGGCGCCTTGCAGCAGTGCCTGGGGCTGATCCAGGAACGCATGGAGCAGTCCCCCACGGGGCTGGACCCGGCGCTATTGCAGTTCTATTTCCAGGCCTTGCAGTTCAGCCGGGTGGCCGAAGGGTTCGATGAGCACTACCTGTTCGATGTGAGCCTGCGCGAGGGCCCGCGCCGCCGCAGGCTGGCCACGTTGGCGCTGCGCAACGTGGTGCCGGCGCGCCTACTGGCGCCGCGCATGAGCGCTGCACGTAGCGTCACGCTGTTCTCCGCCACCCTCGGGCCCCGGCAGTTCTATGCCGACCTGCTGGGCATGCCCGCCGATACCGCCTGGCTGGACGTCTCTGCGCCGTTTCGGGCCGAGCAGTTGCAAGTGCGCATCGCCAGCCAGGTCAGCACCCGCTACCAGCAGCGCCAGGCCTCGCTGGCGCCGATCGTCGAGCTGATCGCCGAGCAGTACCAGCGCCAGCCCGGCAACTACCTGGCGTTCTTCAGCAGCTTCGAGTACCTGGCCCAGGTAGCCAGGCTGCTCGCCGAACGTCACCCCGGTATCGTCCAGTGGGCGCAAGCGCCGGGCATGGACGAAGCGGCGCGCGAAGCCTTTCTTGCGCGTTTCGTGGCCGATGGGCAGGGCATTGGTTTTGCTGTGCTGGGCGGGGCGTTCGGCGAAGGTGTTGACCTGCCGGGCAGCCGCTTGATCGGCGCCTTCGTCGCCACCCTCGGGCTGCCCCAGGTGAACCCGGTCAACGAGCAGTTCAAGCAGCGCCTGGGGCGCCAGTTCGGTGCGGGGTTCGACTACGCCTACCTGTACCCCGGTGTGCGCAAGGTGATCCAGGCAGCAGGGCGGGTCATTCGCGGCGACCAGGACCGGGGCGTGTTGCTGCTGATCGACGAGCGCTTCGCCGACGCCCGGGTACAGCAGATGTTTCCCAGTTGGTGGGGCGCACCCGTGATGCACAGGTCGGTGCCCCCATCGCAAGGCGTCGAAACTCCCAGTACACTGGGCGTTCCAACACCAACATCCCGTTGAACTCGAGGTTCTGCATGACGTTCAGTCCTTTGGCAGGCAAGCCGGCTCCGGCCAGCGTGCTGGTCGATATCCCCCGCCTGTTGACCGCCTACTACACCGGCCGTCCCGACGCCCAGGTGGCGTCCCAGCGCGTGGCCTTCGGCACTTCCGGGCACCGCGGCACCTCGTTCGAGCTGAGTTTCAACGAGTACCACGTGCTGGCGATCACCCAGGCCATCTGCCTGTATCGCCAGGAAAAAGGCATCGATGGCCCGCTGTTCATTGGTGCCGACACCCACGCGCTGTCGGCACCGGCTGCGGCCAGCGCACTGGAAGTGCTGGCGGCCAATGGCGTGCAGGTGATGCTGTCCAAGGATGACGAGTACACCCCGACGCCTGCGGTGTCCCACGCCATTCTTTGCTACAACCGTGGGCGCCAGCAGGGCCTGGCCGACGGCATCGTCATTACCCCGTCGCACAACCCGCCGCAAAGCGGTGGCTTCAAGTACAACCCGCCCAATGGCGGCCCGGCCGACAGCGACGTGACCAAGTGGGTCGAGGCCAAGGCCAACGAGCTGCTGGCCGCGAACCTGGCCGGGGTCAAGCGCATGGACCACGGCCAGGCGCTGCAAGCACCGACCACCCAGCGCCACGACTACGTGAGCCACTACGTGGCGGATCTTGAAAACGTCATCGACTTCGAGGTGATCCGCAAGGCCAAGCTGCGCCTGGGCGTCGACCCGCTGGGCGGGGCAGGGGTGCGCTACTGGTCGGCGATCGCCGAGCGCTACCAGCTGAACCTGGAAGTGGTGAACACCGAGGTCGACCCGACCTTCCGCTTCATGACCGTCGACTGGGACGGGCAGATCCGCATGGACCCGTCCTCGCCCCACGCCATGCAGGGCCTGATCGGCCTGCGCGAGCGTTTCGACGTGGCCTTTGCTTGCGACCCGGACCACGACCGCCACGGCATCGTCACCGCTGACGGCTTGCTGGCGCCGAACAACTACCTGGCCGTGGCCATCGACTACCTGTTCCGCCATCGCCCGCAGTGGCGCAGCGACGCAGCGGTAGGCAAGACCGTGGTCAGCAGCGGCTTGATCGACCGCGTCACCACGCGCCTGGGCCGCGAGCTGTACGAGGTGCCGGTGGGCTTCAAGTTCTTTGCCCAGGGCCTGTTCGAGGGCTCGTTGGGCTTCGGCGGCGAGGAGAGCGCTGGCGCTTCGTTCCTGCGTCTGGATGGCAGCGTGTGGGCCACCGACAAGGATGGCCTGATCCCGGCGCTGCTGGCGGCCGAGATGACCGCGCGTACCGGTCGCAACCCCAGCCAGGCCTATGCCGACCTCACCCAGGCGCTGGGCAAGCCGTTCGCCACCCGCGTAGAGGCCAAGGCCGATGCGCGGCAGAAGGCGCTGCTGGGCAAGCTGTCGCCAGAGCAGGTCAAGTCCACCGAGCTGGCTGGCGAGCCTATCGTGCAGGTGCTCAGCCATGCGCCGGGTAATGGGCAGGCCATCGGCGGCCTGAAGGTGATGACCGCCAATGGCTGGTTCGCCGCGCGGCCTTCGGGTACTGAAGATATCTACAAGATCTACGCCGAGAGCTTCGTCGACGAAGCGCACCTGCAGCGTCTGGTGCAAGAGGCGCAGGTGTTGGTGGATGCGGCGATCGCGTGATGATTTCGAGGCGCTGCTATCAGCGCCTCAGTTCTAAAACTGGCTGGCCCTTTCGCGGGTTTACCCGCGAAAGGGCCAGAACAGGCTAACCTAGTACCCGCTCCATCCCACCGACCACCAGCCCCTCCATCAACTCCACCCCCTGCACCTCACTCAGCCCGCGCCCTTGCAGCACGCCAGGCAACTGGTTGAGCAAGTTGGCCAGCACATGCCCGGTCGCCTCGAGCACCTGCGCGCTCGCCTGCGCGCGTGGCGCCACCAGCCTCAGCAACCCGCTTTCGTAGCGCTGTCGCAGTGTATTCAGGCGCGCCTGCTGCACTTCGCTCAGGCAGCAGAAATCCCGTTCGGCCAGGCGAAACTGCAACGGCCTTTCAGTATGCAATTGCCAATGGGCAGCGATCAGGCAAGCCAGCGCTGGCTTGCCCAGGGCCAGGGCTCGACGGCCTTGCTCCAGGGTCGCCAGCAGTTCTTCGTAGAGTTCTTCGATCAGGTCGAACAACAGGTCCTGCTTGCTCGGGAAGTGGTGGTACAGCGACCCCGCCGTCAGCCCCACATGGGCGGCCAGTTCACGCATGCTGACCTGACCGAAGCCTTTCTCGGCGAACAGCGCCATGGCCTTGTCGCGGCGTTCCTCGAAATTGGCACAGCGCAGTTCAGCAGAGACCGGCATGGCGCACGCCCCTCAGTAGTTGAAGAAGCCGCGGCCGCTCTTGCGCCCCACGTAACCGGCGGCAACCATCTCCTTGAGCAACGGGGCAGGGCGGTACTTGCTGTCGTTGAAGCCCTCGTGGAAGGCCTCCATGATCGCCAGCAAGGTATCCAGGCCAATCAGGTCGGCCAGGGCCAGCGGGCCGATCGGCTGGTTGCAGCCCAGGCGCATACCGGTGTCGATGTCTTCTGCGCTGGCCAGGCCCTCCTGGCGCACGAAGATCGCCTCGTTGATCATCGGCACCAGGATGCGGTTGACCACAAAGCCCGGGCGGTTGCCGGCGCTGATCGGCGTCTTGCCCAGCTTCTCGGTGACCAGCAGGGCCTGGGCGTAGGTGTCGTCGCTGGTTTGCAGGCCACGGATGATCTCGACCAGCGCCATCATCGGCACCGGGTTGAAGAAATGCACGCCGATGAAGCGCTCGGGGTTTTCGATGCTGGCGCCCAGCTGGGTCACCGACAACGACGAGGTGTTGGTGGCGATCAGGCAGTCCAGCGCCACGTGCGCCGCCACCTGTTGCAGGATGCGCTGCTTGAGCGCGAGGTTCTCGGTAGCCGCCTCGATCACCAGCTGGGCGTGCTCCAATTGCGTGTAGTCGGTACTGGTGCGAATGCGCGCCTTGGCCGCTTCGGCCTGGTCGGCCTCGAGGGTGCCCTTGTTGACCTGGCGCTCGAGGTTCTTGCCCAGGGTCGCCACGCCGCGCTCCAGCGCGGCCTCGGAAACATCGATGAGCAGTACTTGATAACCGGCCACCGCACACACCTGGGCAATACCGTTGCCCATGGTGCCGGCGCCGATCACGGCGATTTGCTGGATGCTCATGTCGTCACTCCTCTCAGACGCGCTCGAAGACCACGGCGATGCCTTGGCCGCCGCCGATGCACATGGTTGCCAGGGCGTAGCGGCCCTGTACGCGTTGCAGTTCATGCAGGGCCTTGGTGGCGATGATCGCGCCGGTGGCGCCCACCGGGTGGCCGAGGGAGATGCCAGAACCGTTGGGGTTGACCTTCTCCGGGTCGAAGTCCAGTGCACGAGCCACGGCGCAGGCTTGGGCGGCGAAGGCTTCGTTGGACTCGATCACGTCCAGGTCGCGCACCGACAGGCCGGCTTTCTCAAGTACCTTCTGGGTGGCGGGAATCGGCCCAAGGCCCATCAGCTCCGGCTCTACCCCTGCGTGGGCATAGGCCACCAGCCGCGCCAGGGGCTTGAGGCCCAGGCGGCGCACTGCATCACCGGTGGCCAGTACCAGGCCGGCCGCACCGTCGTTGATGCCGCTGGCGTTGCCGGCGGTGACGCTGCCGTCCTTCTTGAACACGGTCTTCATGCCGGCCAGTTGCTCGGCGCTGACGTCGCCGCGTACGTGCTCGTCCACGGCGAACTGCACGCTGCCTTTGCGGGTCTTCAGCTCGATCTGCACGATCTGGCCGTCGAAGCGTCCTTCGGCGATGGCGCGGGCGGCGCGGCGCTGGCTGGTCAGGGCGAGTTCATCCTGCATTTCGCGGGTGATGCCGTGCTTGGCCGCAACGTTCTCGGCGGTGATGCCCATGTGGAAGTGTTCGAACGGGTCCTGCAGGATGCCGACCATGTAGTCGATGCCTTGCAGGTCACCCATGCGCGCGCCCCAGCGGGCTTGCGGCAGCAGGTAGGGGCTGCGGCTCATGGATTCGGCACCGGCGGCCAGGGCCACGTCGGTGTCGCCCAACAGCAGGCTCTGGGCGGCGGACACGATGGCTTGCAGGCCCGAGCCGCACAGGCGGTTGACGTTGAACGCCGGGGTTTCCTTGGGGATACCAGCGTTCATTGCGGCCACCCGGCCCAGGTAGGCATCGCGCGGCTCGGTGGGGATCACATTGCCCATCACCACATGGCCGACCTGCTCGGCACTGATACCCGCGCGCTCGATGGCGGCGCGGCTGACCGTGGTGGCGAGGTCGGCCAGGGGCAGGTCCTTGAGCGACCCGCCGAAACTTCCGATGGCGGAACGCACGGCACTGACGACGTAGATTTCTGCACGGCTCATGTAAGGCTCCCTTGGCAAGCATGGCGGGCACGGCGTGGCTCTGCGAGAATGGCCGCCGTCCCGGATGGGTCTGGAGTCTAGGCAATGGCCTGGGGAGGGCCTATGCCGAAACTGTTCAGTCAACCTGGCATTTTTTGCCACTCAGCATAGACAGCGAAAAACCGCCATGCGCGATAGCGATTCGGTCGCCGTTTACTTTCTCAATGCCATGCTGCACGCCCTGCGCGACCAACCGGCCGAGCGCGACGCGCAGTTGCAGGCGGTGGGTATCGACCCGGCGCTGCTGGCCCAGCCACAGGCGCGGGTGCCGGCCAAGGCGTTCGCCCAGCTGTGGCTGGCGTTGATCCGGCGCCTGGACGATGAATTCTTCGGCCTGGATAGCCACGGCATGCCGCTGGGCAGCTTTGCCTTGATCTGCCGCGGGTTGATCCAGGAGCCGAACCTGGAGAAAGCGCTGCGCCAGTGCTTGGCGGGCTTCGGCCTGTTCCTGCGTGATTTGCGTGGCCGTTTCACGGTGCGTGGCGGGCGCGTGGTGCTCAGTGTGGAATCGACCTTGAGCGACCCGCTGACCCGGGTGTACGCCGAGGAAACCTATCTGGTGCTGGTGATCGGCTTGCTGTGTTGGCTGGCCGGGCGGCGCATCGCCATCGACCGTACGGAGTTCGCGCTGCAGCGTCCGGCGCAGGAGGACGACCCGCTGCTGTGGGGCCCGGACCTGCGCCTGGGCAGCGGCCGTACCGAAGTGGAGTTCGACAGCGCCTGGTTGCGCCTGCCAGTGGTGCAGGACCTGGCGGCGCTGAAGACCTTCCTGCGCAGCGCGCCGCAAGGCTTGGTCATCCGTTTTCGCAACCAGGGCGGCCTGGTGGCCGAGGTGTATCGCCACCTGCGTGCCCGGCACTACGGGCAGTGGCCGACCCTGGCGGCCCTGGCCGAGCGCCAGGGCATGAGCGCCAGTACCTTTCGCCGCCAGCTGGAGCGTGAGGGGCGCTCGTACCAGCAGCTCAAGGACGAGGTGCGTCGGGCCATGGCCTTCGAGCGGCTGCGCGAAGGCCGTTTGAGCATTGCCGAAATCGCCGAGTACACCGGGTTCCAGGAGCCCAGCGCATTTCACCGGGCGTTCAAGAAATGGACCGGCTACAGCCCCGGCAGCTACCGCGAACGGCTCAAGCCGAGTTAGGCCGGCACCATCGCAAAGCCCACGCCAAAGCGGTTCCAGGCGTTGATGGTGGCGATCGCCAGGGTCAGGTTGGCCACCTCCGCCTCGCTGAAGTGCTCCAGCAGCGCTTCGTATTCAGGCTGTGGGGCACCACGCTCGGGCAAGCGGGTCAGGCTTTCCAGCCAGGCCATGGCGGCGCGTTCACGGGGGGTGAAGTACTGGGTTTCCTGCCACACGCTCAAGGTTTGCAGGCGGGCCTCGGTCTCGCCAGCCTTGCGCGCGTCGTTGGCGTGCAGGTTCACGCAATAGGCGCAGCCGTTGATTTGCGACGCGCGCAGGCGCACCAGTTCGAGCAGTGAGTGCTCCAGGCCGCATTTGGCCAGGGCCTGCTCCAGGCCAATCATCGCTTTGTAGGCGTCGGGGGCGTGCTTGGCCCATTCGATACGGTTGTGCATGTTGGTCTCCAATGTGTTCCGGGTGGGGATGGCGCTACCTTAACGCCGCCGCTGCGCCTGCCCGATAGCCAATACCAGGCTTTGCCAGGAGGCCAATGGCGGCATTCACCGGGCCACTGGGGTGCATCCAATCTCTTCATTTCTGCCGCGCGCCGCGAGCCGGGATAATGGCGGCCTCGCTGGTAAGGAGAGTTGAACGATGTGCGAAGAACGTTTCATGCGCGAGGCCCTGGACCTCGCCCGCAACAATATCGCGGCCGGCGGCCGCCCGTTTGGTGCCGTGCTGGTATACCAGGGCCAGGTCATCGCCCGCGCCGTGAATGAAATCCACACCACCCAGGACCCCACCGCCCACGCTGAATTGCAGGCCATCCGCAAGGCCGCCCAGGCCCTGGGCCGGGCCCGCCTGGACGGCGCCGAAGTGTACGCCAGCGGGCACCCTTGCCCGATGTGCCTGGCGGCCATGCACCTGTGCGGTATCGAACGCGCCTGGTTCGCCTACGACAACGACGAAGGCGAGCCCTACGGGTTGTCCACCGCGAAGGTTTACCAGCAGATGGCGCGACCGGCACAGCAGCAAAGCCTGGCCCTGCGCCCACTCAAGCCACAGGGCGAGGCAGGCCTCTACGCGCAATGGCGCCAGGCCAACCCGGCATGAGAAATACGCTGAACCTGTTGCTGGTGATATTGCTGGCACTGAACCTGCGGCCGATCCTCACCAGCATCGGCCCGCTGCTGGAGCCCATACGCCAGGGCACCGGGCTGGGCTACCAGCAGGCGGCCTTGCTGACTGCGCTGCCGGTGCTGTGCATGGGCCTGGTGCCGTTGTTGCAGCCATGGTTGCGGCGCTGGCTGAGCGAACATGGCGGCATGCTGGCGGGGCTTGCGGCCATTGCCCTGGCCTGCCTTTGGCGGCTGCAACTGGGCAGCGCCTGGGCGCTGATCGCCAGTGCGGTACTGGCCGGGCTGGGTGTGGCCGTGGTGCAGGGCATGATGCCGGGGCTGGTCAACCGCTGGTTCCCCATGCGCCTGGCGCCGGCCATGGGGCTGTACTCGGCGGCGTTGATGACCGGCGGCGGCCTGGCGGCGGTACTTGGCCCTTCGGTCAGCGCGCTGGCAGGTAGTTGGCAGGCTGGCCTTGGGGTATGGGCGCTGCCGGCCATGCTGGCGTTGCTTGGCTGGGCGCTGCTACGGCCACACCAGTCGGTGGCGAGCGCGGCTGACGTCGGAGGTGGGCACTGGTTCGGCAATCGTCGGGCGTGGCTGCTGGCGCTGTACTTCGGCCTGATCAACGGCGGCTACACCAGCATGGTGGCCTGGTTGCCGGCCTATCACCTGGAACATGGCGGCACGGCCCAGGGGGGCGGGGAACTGGTCGGCCTGATGACGGTGTTCCAGGTCGCGGGGGCCCTGGGCCTGCCCTTGCTACTGCGGCGCTTGCGTGATCGTCGGCCTGGGCTGTGGCTGGCGCTGACGATCCAGCTGGGTGGTTTTCTCGGCCTGCTGCTGGCGCCTGCCCAGGCAATGGGGCTATGGGTGGCGATGATCGGCCTGGGCCTGGGCGCGTGCTTCAGCTTGAGCCTCACCTTGACCCTGGAACACCTGAAACACCCAGGGAAAGCTGGCAGCCTGGCGGCCTTCGTGCAGGGCGTCGGCTTCATCGTCACCGGCACGGTGCCTTATGTTACCGGCTGGCTACGTGAGGTGTCCGGTGACTTCCAGGCGTCCTGGGCGTTGCTGGCGGTCACGGTAGTGGCCATGCTGCTGGTGACGGCGCGTTTCACCCCAGGCAGCTATGCGACCGCCATCGCTCGCCGGGGGCAGGCCGAAGGCGTGGCGGCGCTCAGCTGAGGCTTTGCAGGGTATCGCGCACGCGGTCCAGCGCCGGGTCGATATCCAGCAGTTCGATGGCGCCGAAGCCCAGCAGCAAGCCCGCGCGTACCGGAGCCTCGGTGAAGAACGGTGCCAGCGAGTAGATGCCCACCTCGACATGGCGGGCCATGCTGGTGAGCAGTTCTACATCCACCTGTGGCGCAGCCAATGCGCTCAGGTGAAAGCCTGCATTGGTCGGTACCGCCGTCAGCCAAGGCGCGAGATCGCTGTCCAGGCGGCTGAGGATGCGTTCGCGGCGCGCCGCGTAGATTTCATGGCAACGGCGAATATGCCGGTTCAGGTGGCCATCGCTGATGAAGCGTGCCAATGCCCACTGCGGTAGGCTCGGGCTGTGCCAGTCACTGAGGCTGCGGGCGACATTGACCGCCCGTAGCATGCTGGGCGGCAACACGGCGTAGCCCATGCGCAGCTCTGGTAGCAAGGTCTTGGAAAACGTCCCCACGTAGGCCACCACGCCATGGCGGTCCAGGCGCTGCAAGGCGTCGGCCGCAGGGCCGTGGTAGCGATACTCGCAGTCGTAGTCGTCCTCGATCACCAGCGCGCCCAGCTCGGCCGCGCGGGCCAGCAGGGCGTGGCGACGCCGCTCGCTCATCGGCATGCCCAGCGGGAACTGGTGCGACGGGGTCACGTAGATCAGCCGCGTGCCTTCGGCGATCTGCTCCACGCACATGCCCTCGTCATCCACCGGCACCGCCTGCAGGCGCGCACCCATGGCCAGGAACAGCTGGCGGGCAGGGGGGTAGCCGGGGTCTTCCATGGCCACCTGGCTGCCGGGCTCGATCAGCACCCGGGCAATCAGGTCCAGTGCCTGTTGCGCGCCGTTGCACACCAGTACGTCGGCTGCGCTGCAGTGCACGCCGCGGGCGAAGGCGATGTGGTGGGCGATGGCTTCGCGCAGTTCCGGCAGCCCCTGCGCCGGGAAGCGCCGCTCGGGGTGACGCTGGCTGCGGCGCAGCGCGTATTGCAGGCAGGCGCGCCATTGGTCGAAGGGGAACTGGGTCTTGGCCGAGATGCCACCGGCGAAGTCATAGCGCGAGGGCGCTTCCTGGGTCGAAAGGTCGAAGACTGTCGCGCGCTGGCGCCAGCGCTCCAGCGTGGCTTCGCCGGCCAGCACGATGGGCTTGGCCTCGTTGGCTTGTAGCGGGCGGCGCGGGCTGATGAAGGTGCCGCGGCCGACCACGCCACTGAGCAGGTTGTCGTAGGTCAGGCGTGAATAGGCTTCGGCCACGGTCTTGCGGGAGACGCCCAACTGCTCGGCCAGCAGGCGGGTTGGCGGCAACTGGGTGCCAGCGGCGAGGTGGCCGCTGTCGATGGCGGCGCGCAGTTGCTGGTAGAGCTGCTCCGCCAGGCCTTTGCGGCCTTCGAGGCAAATGTGAAGTTCCATGGAGCGTTCCGGGCAGAAGGACAGCGCCTAGCTTCCCGGTTCGGCCAACCGGCTGCAAGTACGCTGGCTGTCAGAGGGCCAGGTAGGCACAATCGCTGCCATGCAACCCAGTGGTAACGAGGACTACCGAATGAACAGACACTTCCAGCCCGTCGACCTGAAAAAAGCCTATCGACTGCTCAACCACGGCCCGACCGTGCTGGTTTCCGCCAGCCATGCCGGCGTAGACAACGTGATGGCCGCCGCCTGGGCCTGTGCCCTGGACTTCGACCCACCCAAGGTCACCGTGGTGATCGACAAGGCCGTGCGCACGCGCGCGCTGGTGAAGAACAGCGGTTGGTTCGCCCTGCAGATACCGACCGCTGCCCAGGCCCTGCTGACCCACCAGGTGGGCCACCGCAGCCTGGCCGACGAGCCGGGCAAGCTACAGGCGATCGGGGTGCAACTGGCCCGCGTCGAAGGCTACCCGGTGCCCCTGGTCGAGGGCTGTTCGGCCTGGCTGATGTGCCGGGTGATCGACGAGCCGCACAACCAGCAGGCCTACGACCTGTTCATCGGCGAGGTGGTGGCGGCCTGGGCGGACGACCGGGTATTTCGCGACGGGCACTGGCAGTTCGAAACGGCCAGCCCTGAACTGCGCAGCCTGCACTATGTGGCCGGTGGGCATTTCTATGCGATCGGCGAGGCGGTGGTGGTCGAGCCACCGGCATGAGCCAGGTCGGCCTCGTTGCTCCGGCGAGGACTTATCACCTAATCTCGTAGGCCTGTTCCCACGCTAAACATGGCAGGCTCATGGACAAGGTCATCGTCATCACAGGCGCCAGTCGTGGTATTGGCGCTGCCACCGCGCTGCTCGCCGCCCGCCAGGGCTACCGTATCTGCATCAACTACCACACCGACGACCAGGCCGCCGAGCAGGTGCTGGCCCAGGTGCGTGCCCTGGGCGCGCAGGCGATCGCCGTGCGCGCCGATGCCAGTGTCGAGGACGAGGTGGTGCAGCTGTTCCAGCGAGTCGACCATGAGCTGGGGCCGGTCACTGCGCTGGTCAACAACGCCGGCACCATCGCCACCCAGAGCCGGGTCGAGGACATGTCCGAGTTCCGCCTGCTCAAGGTGATGAAAACCAACGTGGTCGGCCCGATGCTCTGCGCCAAGCACGCGCTGCTGCGCATGGCGCGCCGGCATGACGGGCAGGGTGGGGCCATCGTCAACGTGTCGTCGGTGGCCGCGCGGTTGGGTTCGCCCAACGAATATGTCGACTACGCGGCGTCCAAGGGGGCCCTGGATACCTTCACCCTGGGCTTGGCCAAGGAAGTGGCGGGCGAGGGCGTGCGGGTCAATGCCGTGCGCCCTGGTTACATCCACACCGGTTTCCATGCCCTGAGCGGCGACCCCGAGCGCGTCGCCAAGCTCGAGACCAGCCTGCCGATGGGGCGCGGCGGGCGTGCCGAGGAAGTGGCCGAGGCGATTCTCTGGCTGCTGTCGGAGCAGGCGTCCTATTCCACCGGCAGCTTCATCGACCTGGGCGGCGGGCGCTGAGCCTCAGAACGACCGGATGATCCGCCCCAGCGTCTCCATGGCCTGCTGCGGCCCCTCGCCCCACGGGCTGCCATAGTTCAGGCGGATGCAGTTGCCAAAGCGCTGGGTCGGCGAAAAGATCGGCCCCGGCGCAATGCTGATGCCCTGGGCCAGGGCCATGTGGAACAACTTCAACGCGTCCATCTGCTCGGGCAGCTCCAGCCACAGGAAGTACCCACCACTGGGCTGGCTGACGCGGGT
>NZ_JBNNVR010000050.1:0-38468 GCF_050280645.1 Pseudomonas sp. NPDC089554 | reverse complement strand
GCTGCTCAACAGCCCCCAGGCCCTGCGCGCCACCAAGGACCTGCTACGCGAGGTCGATGCTACCACGGCGCCGACATCTGGGGCGGCCCACCCGGCTCGCCGGAGGAAGACGGCGACCGCTACATCGAGATCTGGAACAACGTCTTCATGCAGTTCAACCGCACTGCCGATGGCGTCCTGCACCCGCTGCCAGCGCCGTCGGTGGACACCGGCATGGGCCTGGAGCGCATCAGTGCGGTGATGCAGCACGTGCACTCGAACTACGAGATCGACCTGTTCCAGAACCTGCTGACCGCCGCCGCCAAGGCCATTGGTTGCAGCAACGACGGCCAGGCTTCCCTGAAGGTGGTTGCCGACCACATCCGTTCCTGCGGCTTCCTGATCGCCGATGGCGTGCTGCCGTCCAACGAAGGCCGTGGCTACGTGCTGCGCCGCATCATTCGCCGCGCCTGCCGTCACGGCAACAAGCTGGGCGCCAAAGGCAGCTTCTTCTACCAGATCGTCGCCGCCCTGGCCGCCGAGATGGGCGAGGCCTTCCCTGAGCTGAAAAACCAGCAGGCGCACATCGAGCGCGTGCTCAAGGCCGAGGAAGAGCAGTTCGCCAAGACCCTGGAGCAGGGCCTGCGCATCCTCGAGGCGGACCTGGCCCAGTTGCAGGGCAAGGTCGTACCGGGTGACGTGGTGTTCAAGCTGTACGACACCTATGGCTTCCCCATGGACCTGACCGCCGATATCGCCCGTGAGCGCGAGCTGACCATCGACGAAGCGGGCTTTGAGCGCGAGATGGACGCCCAGCGCGAGCGTGCCCGCTCCGCCAGCGCCTTCGGCATGGACTACAACAGCCTGGTCAAGGTCGACGTGGCCACCGATTTCCTCGGCTACGACGCCACCGAAGGTCAGGGCAAGATCATCGCCCTGTACAAGGATGGCCAGTCCGTCGACCAGTTGGGCGAAGGCGAGCAGGGTGTCGTGGTCCTCGACCGCACCCCGTTCTACGCCGAGTCCGGTGGCCAGGTCGGTGACACCGGCTTCCTGCAGGCCGGCGCTGCGCGCTTCGACGTGCGCGACACCACCAAGACCGGCGGCGCCTTCCTGCACCACGGCGTGGTCGCCAGCGGTGCGCTGGTGATCGGCTCGCCGGTCGAGGCCAAGGTCGATGCCGAAGTCCAGCACGCCACCTCGCTGAACCACTCCGCCACTCACCTGCTGCACGAAGCGCTGCGCCAGGTGCTGGGCGAGCACGTACAGCAGAAGGGCTCGCTGGTCGACAGCCAGCGCCTGCGTTTCGACTTCAGCCACTTCGAGGCGGTCAAGCCCGAGCAGATCAAGGCCCTGGAAGACATCGTCAACCGCGAAGTGCGCAAGAACACCGCAGTCGAAACCGAGCTGACCGATATCGAAACCGCCAAGGCCAAGGGCGCCATGGCCCTGTTCGGCGAGAAGTACGGCGACACCGTGCGCGTGCTGAGCATGGGCGGCGACTTCTCGGTAGAGCTGTGCGGCGGTATCCACGCCAAGCGCACCGGCGATATCAGCCTGTTCAAGATCATCAGCGAGGGCGGTGTGGCCTCGGGTGTACGCCGTATCGAGGCGGTCACCGGGGCTGCAGCGCTGGCTTACCTGAACGCTGCCGAAGAGCAGGTCAAGGAAGCCGCCCAGCTGGTCAAGGGTAACCGTGAAAACCTGATCGACAAGCTGTCGGCTGTGCTCGAGCGCAACCGCCAGCTGGAGAAGCAGCTCGAACAGCTGCAGGCCAAGGCCGCCAGCGCCGCCGGGGACGATCTCTCCAATGCGGCCGTTGAGGTCAAGGGCGCCAAGGTGCTTGCCGCACGCCTGGATGGGCAGGACGGCAAGGCCCTGTTGGCCCTGGTCGATCAACTGAAGAACAAGCTCGGCCATGCAGTGATCCTGCTGGGCAGCGAGCATGAGGGCAAGGTCGTGCTGGTGGCCGGCGTGACCAAGGACCTCTCCGGCCAACTCAAGGCTGGTGATCTGATGAAGCAGGCCGCTGCAGCGGTCGGCGGCAAGGGCGGTGGCCGTCCGGACATGGCTCAGGGCGGTGGCGTCGACGTCGCCGCGCTGGACCAGGCCCTGGCACTGGCCGTGCCGTTCGCCGAGCAGGGGCTTTAAGATGAAGTGGCCCGCTGTCTAGTAGCGGGCCGTTTCATGTTGGATTGATTACTGGGTGCCCTTCGTGGGCTGAGGCACTTTGAAATGGCGTTGATCGTACAGAAATTTGGCGGCACCTCCGTCGGCTCCGTCGAGCGGATCGAGCAGGTGGCCGACAAGGTCAAGAAACACCGTGACGCTGGCGATGACCTGGTGGTTGTACTGTCGGCCATGAGCGGGGAAACCAACCGCCTGATCGACCTGGCCAAGCAGATCAGCGATCAGCCGGAGCCTCGTGAGCTGGACGTGATCGTCTCGACCGGCGAGCAGGTGACCATCGCACTGCTGACCATGGCCTTGATCAAGCGTGGCGTACCTGCGGTGTCCTACACCGGCAACCAGGTGCGTATTCTCACCGATAGCTCGCACAACAAGGCGCGCATCCTGCAAATCGACGACCAGAAGATCCGCGCTGACCTCAAGGCCGGCCGTGTGGTGGTAGTCGCCGGTTTCCAGGGTGTCGACGAGCAGGGCAGCATCACCACCCTGGGCCGTGGCGGCTCGGACACTACCGGCGTGGCCCTTGCGGCAGCGCTGAAAGCCGATGAGTGCCAGATCTACACCGATGTCGATGGCGTCTACACCACCGACCCGCGCGTTGTACCTCAGGCTCGCCGCCTGGAGAAGATCACCTTCGAAGAGATGCTGGAAATGGCCAGCCTCGGTTCCAAGGTGTTGCAGATCCGCTCGGTTGAGTTCGCCGGCAAGTACAACGTTCCGCTGCGCGTGCTGCACAGCTTCAAGGAGGGTCCGGGTACCCTCATTACCATTGATGAAGAGGAATCCATGGAACAGCCGATCATTTCCGGTATCGCCTTCAACCGTGATGAAGCGAAGCTGACCATTCGTGGCGTCCCGGATACCCCGGGCGTTGCCTTCAAGATCCTCGGCCCGATCAGCGCCGCGAACATCGAAGTGGACATGATCGTGCAGAACGTTTCGCACGATAACACCACCGACTTCACCTTCACCGTGCACCGCAACGAGTACGAGAAGGCCCACAGCGTGCTGGAGAACACCGCACGCGAGATCGGCGCCCGTGAAGTGATCGGCGACACCAAGATCGCCAAGGTGTCCATCGTCGGTGTCGGCATGCGCTCCCACGCGGGTGTGGCAAGCCGTATGTTCGAGGCCTTGGCCAAGGAGAGCATCAACATCCAGATGATCTCCACCTCCGAGATCAAGGTTTCGGTTGTCATCGAAGAGAAGTACCTCGAGCTGGCGGTACGTGCCCTGCACACTGCCTTCGAGTTGGACGCGCCTGCCCGACAGGGCGAGTAAGGCGTTGCCTCAAGGGCGCGGCCATGGCCGCGCCCTTCGTGTTTCTGGCTGTCGTGGCGTTTCCTGTCCGTTCGCCGCGCGGTTGCGCAAAGCTTGCGTCGTCGTCCCCGATGCAGGTCGTACAAACCAAAAGACTGTTGTCCCTGAGAATTGCGTGAGGAGAAAACGATGCTGATTTTGACTCGTCGGTGCGCCGAGAGCCTGATCATTGGTGATGGTGAAATCACAGTTACGGTCCTGGGTGTCAAAGGCAACCAGGTTCGTATCGGCGTGAGCGCGCCCAAGGAAGTGGCGGTCCACCGTGAGGAAATCTACCTGCGGATCAAGAAAGAGAAGGACGAGGAGCCAAGCCTTTAATTTTTTTGAAGTTTTTTTCAAAAAAAGGGTTGCAAACGAGGAGGGGTGTGTTTAATATTCGCCTCGTGTTGCGGTGAGGTGGCCGAGTGGCCGAAGGCGCTCCCCTGCTAAGGGAGTATACCTCATAAGGGTATCGGGGGTTCGAATCCCCCCTTCACCGCCATTTTTCGTGTAGGGCGCTTTAAATCGCCAATTTGGCTTAAGTCGTTGAAATTGAACGAAAAAGTACTTGGCAAAACGATTTGGCGAACTATAATGCGCGGCAAGACACGGACTCATAGCTCAGCTGGATAGAGTACTCGGCTACGAACCGAGCGGTCGGAGGTTCGAATCCTCCTGAGTCCGCCATTTAATGTGGCGGTTCTTCTTCGGAAGGCGCAACATTTCACCAGTGGTAACCTGGTCTAAAACTACCTATACGGACCCATAGCTCAGCTGGATAGAGTACTCGGCTACGAACCGAGCGGTCAGAGGTTCGAATCCTCTTGGGTCCGCCACTTCTTGAAGTGGCTTTGCTTGCGAAGCGCTTCAGTCAACCAGTGGTAACCTGGTCTAAAACTACCAATCCCGGACTCATAGCTCAGCTGGATAGAGTACTCGGCTACGAACCGAGCGGTCGGAGGTTCGAATCCTCCTGAGTCCGCCATATCAAAAAGCCCGCTTTCATAGCGGGCTTTTTCTTTTCCGTCATTCACCTATTTGTCAGCACTGCCCAGCTAGACTCCAGCGCAGGGTAGCTGATGCCAATGTGCTTTTTCGTTCGAATCTACCGTCGCACTGTTAGCTTCGAGCGTTGTCATAGCTTTATCGCGCAAACGCTTGTTCCAGCCAAAAATTTAAGCGATCTGACCGCCCAGGCAGTGTATGATTGCGCCCGTCAGCCCCGCCGGGGCTTGTGGAAAACCACCATGGACTTACCCAGTAGTTACTCGCTAATACGCTTCATACAGCCAGATTGATTCTCCCGGCGTGCTCCACTGCTGGGAGTGGAGTTCGCCTATGACCGAAGTAGAAGTAAAGAAAGCTCAGGAAAGCCTGCAGGATCGCCTTGCCCAGGTGATTGAGCTGCTGCAGCGCCAGCGCCTGGTGGAAGACCTGACGCACCGTCAGGAGGGCTACCACAACGACCTGGTGGAGAACCTGGTCCACCGGCAGAACCTCGTCGAACTGCAACGCAAGCTCGACGACCTGCACCCCGCCGACATCGCCTACATCCTTGAAGCCTTGCCGCTGGAAGACCGCCTTTCGGTCTGGCAGCTGGTGCGCTCGGACCGTGACGGCGACATCCTGCTCGAAGTTTCCGACGCTGTCCGCCAAACCCTGATCGCCGACATGGACGATCACGAGCTGCTCGCCGCTGCCAAGGAAATGGACGCCGACGAACTGGCCGACCTGGCGCCGGAACTGCCGCGTGACGTTGTCCATGAGCTGATGGAAAGCCTCGATGCCCAGCAGCGCGAGCGTGTGCGCTCGGCGTTGAGCTACGACGAGGAACAGATCGGCGCACTGATGGACTTCGAGATGGTGACCATTCGCGAAGACGTCAGCCTGGAAGTGGTCCTGCGCTACCTGCGCCGCCTCAAGGAGCTGCCAAACCATACCGACAAGCTGTTCGTGGTCGACTACGACGGCATCCTCAAGGGTGTGTTGCCGATCAAGCGTCTGCTGGTCAACGACCCGGAGAAGAAAGTCGCGGAGGTCATGGCGACCGACCCTGTCAGCTTTCACCCTGACGAAGATGCCTACGATGCGGCGCAGGCCTTCGAGCGTTATGACCTGGTATCTGCACCAGTGGTGGACAAGGACGCCCGCCTGATCGGCCGTCTGACCATCGACGAAATGGTCGACCTGATCCGTGAGGAAAGCGAGACCGAAGTGCTCAACATGGCCGGTCTGCGCGAAGAGGAAGACATCTTCGCCTCGGTCTGGCGCTCATTGCGCAACCGCTGGGCGTGGCTGGCGATCAACCTGATCACCGCGTTTGTTGCCTCGCGGGTCATTGGCTTGTTCGAAGGCTCGATCGAGAAGCTGGTTGCCCTGGCAGCCTTGATGCCGATCGTGGCGGGCATCGGCGGTAACTCCGGCAACCAGACCATCACCATGATCGTGCGCGCCATGGCGCTGGACCAGGTCAGCCCCGGTAATACGACGCGGTTGATGCGTAAAGAGCTGGCTGTGGCTTTGATCAATGGCTTGGTCTGGGGCGGGGTGATCGGCGTGGTCGCCTACCTGCTCTACGGCAGCTGGTCGCTGGGTGTGGTGATGACGGCGGCAATGACGCTGAACCTGCTGCTTGCGGCGTTGATGGGCGTGCTGATCCCGATGACCCTGGCGCGCCTGGGGCGCGACCCGGCAATGGGGGCCAGTGTGATGATCACGGCCATGACTGACAGTGGCGGTTTCTTCATTTTCCTTGGCCTTGCGACAATCTTCCTGCTCTGAGGGTTTTTCCGCGGGCACAAAAAAAGCCAGCATCAGCTGGCTTTTTTCATGGGCGGTTGAAACCTCAGGAGGCGTCGGCGGCCATTTCCACATCGTGAGCGATGAGGGCGACCAGTGCGTTCTGCTGGCGGTGGGTGAGCTGGCGGAAGCGTTGCAGCAGCTCGCGTTCATGCAGGGAGAGTTCAGGGCTGTCCAGGCGCATGCTCAGCTCGTCGCCCAGTGCGCCTTCCTGGATAAGGCTTTGCTCCAGGCGGGCAATGATCTCGGAGTTCATGCTGCGGTGATGGTTGCGCGCTACCTCGGCAATGCGCTCACGCATCCCGTCTGGCAGGCGGACGACAAACTTGTCAGCGGTGCGGCTCGAATAGATAGCCTGTTTCATTGGGCGCATATAAATTGACCGGTTGTTCTGGTTCAGGGGAAGCGGTTCTCAAATTGGCCGCACGGTGAAGGCTACGACCGTGGCGACGACAAAATGTTCAACCGTGATGTGATTTTGGGTGCTCATCTTGCCTCAAGGTCGCCGTTTCCTTGGCGTCAAATCTGTGACAAATAGTGAGCCGGGTAAAGGCTTTTTGCCAGTACCAATTATCAGAAATGAGCACTGGTTTGAAAAGTTTTACTCTTTCCGCTTTACCCGACCGTCAGTTCTTTGCCGTCAAAATCTGGTAAATGACGACAAAGGATAGGGAAAAGTGCTGGAATGCGCTGCCTTCCCTACTACTGAGCATAGTGGCTATGCAACATGGCGCAAGCAATAGCCGACGCGGTCAAGGCGCCTGAAATTTCAGTTTTGACCTACGTATTCTGGAAAAGATTCCCTGGTCCGGGCAGCGCGGGTGCAATTGAATGACGAAGCGGTGGGAACCGCTCCATCTCTCGATACCTGCCCCGCGCAGGCGATCGGCGTGGGGCGGGTTTCGCTGAAAAGGATTACACGCAAAAGGCCGATCCAGGCATGACAAATACTTGATCGCTGGTTAACATGCTCGCCGCTGTCCCGCAGTATCCCTGGCGCTTTCTCCAAGCCCTTGATACTGCGTAGAATACGCGGCCTCGATGTCCCCTTAGTTCAACGGATAGAACAAGCCCCTCCTAAGGGCTAGATGCTGGTTCGATTCCAGCAGGGGACACATTCTCTCGCTTCATTGCCTTCCCTAAGCTTAAGCCAGCCCCGAGGCTCCCGGCGTCGTACCGGTCGCCCCAGGTCATGCTGATCAGACTGCCAATGCCTCCTGCTTCTCTCGCGCCTGCCTGGCCTGCGCCGGGTCGCTGATACCGGACAGACGGTTTGCTTCGCTGGCAACCTCCACCTGCTGGACCTTGGCCTGGGCCTTGGCCTCGATCTCATCCTTCATACGCTGGGCGATCTGTTGGTCGATGGCTTCGCGCTGCTCCGGTGGCAGCGCGTTGTACTCGTCCTCGGTCAGGCCCAGCTCTGCCAGCAGCTTGTTCTTGATCATCTCCTCGGGGGTCTTGTCCATCAGGTCGCGGAACGCTTCGGTGGCACTGCCCGAAGGCACGTTGGACGTGCTCGCGCCAGCGGCCTGGCGGGCTGCGACATCCGGGTTCTGCAGGAGTACCTTGAGCTTGGCGAAGGCTTCCTGGCGGGCATCTTCGGCTTGCTGTTGCGAAGTGCTGCCCTGGCTGTTCTGCTCGCCGGATGCCTTGCCGGTCGCCAGGGGCAGGCGAAATTGCATGAGCTCGGCCAGCGCTTGTTCGTTGCCAGCACGTAGTGGCTGCTGAACGGCATTCTGCCAGCCCAGGCCTGTGATACTTAGCATGTTGTCATCTCCTTGAAAGGGGTACAGCCCTGGCACCTGCGCAAAAGCTGTGCCATTGGCGCAACGTCAGGAAAAGCAAGGGTTTGCGACTATTCTTGGCGGCGCTTCAGCGGTATGTTTGCCAGCGAGGGGAACAGGCTTGCCGCCAGCGGCAAGCAGGCGGTGGCGGGGCAGCGGGGGAGCATCCATGAGCGAGAACGACAAGCCGGTACCGGCGGGCTTCAGCGATCAGCAATTGCATACATTGTTCGAGTTGGTCAGCGATGGCATCTGGGACTGGGATGCCAACACCGGCTATGTCTATCGCAACCCTGGCTGGTACCAGATGCTCGGCTACCCAGTCCATTCCATGGCCAACAACGTGCTGACCTGGGAGAGCGTCATCCACCCGCAGGACCTGGCGCGGGTGATGGCGCACTTCGAGGCGTACATCAACCGACGCAACGAGCGCTACCGCATCGAATACCGCTGCCGCTGCCAGGACGGCAGTTACCTGTGGGTCGAAGACAGCGGCCATGTCATCGCGCGTAACGAGGACGGCTCGGTGGCGCGCATGCTCGGTGCCCATCGCAACATCGACGCCGGCAAGCGCCTGGTGGCCGAGCTGCAGCAGAAGAACCTGTCGCTGGAGGCCCAGGTGGCCGAGCGCACCCGCGAGCTGTCGTGGGTCAACCAGCAGCTGCAGCGCCAGCTCGATGAGAACCGTGAGCTGGCCGAGCGCGATGCCTTGACGCGCATGGCGAACCGCTACCGCCTGGAGAAGACCTTGCAGCAGGAGTGCGAGCGTGCGCGGCGCTATCGCCTGCCGTTTGCGCTGATCGCCATGGACCTGGACGACTTCAAGCCGATCAACGACCGTCATGGCCATGCCTGTGGCGATGCGGCGCTGATCGAAGTCGCCGACCGCATCCGAGCCTGCCTGCGGGCGCAGGATTTGCCGGTGCGCTGGGGCGGCGACGAGTTCGCCGTGGTGCTGCCAGGTACTGTACTGGCCGAGGCCCTGCAAGTGGCCGAGGCCATCAGCCAGAATATGGCGGGTTTTACGCCGATAGGTGAGTGCAGGCTGACCATGAGCTACGGCGTCGTGCAGTGGCAGGACGGCGACGACCCGGTCGGCTTGCTGGCGCGGGCCGACCAGGCGCTGTACCGGGCCAAGGCGGCCGGCAAGAATATGATCGCGCAGTGACTGTCAGGCGTTGAAACCTGCATCCACGGTGACTACCGACCCCGTCATGAAATGCGCAGCGGGGCTGGCAAGGTAGGTCACGGCAGCGCCGATATCGGCAGGCGTACCGTATTTGCCCAGCGAGGTGAGCCGACGGTTGGGTTCGGCCCATTCGCCATCAGCCGGGTTCTGGTCAGTATCGATCGGCCCGGGCTGCACCAGGTTCACGGTGATGCCTTGCGGGCCGAGCTCCCGGGCAAGCCCGCGGTTGAAGGCCAGCAGCGCCGACTTGGACATCGAGTACACGGTCAGGTTGGGGTAGGGCACCCGTTCGGCCAGGCATGAGCCGATGGTGATGATCCGTCCACCTTGCTTGAGGTGGGGAATGGCCGCTTGTGCAGCCAGGGCGGCGGAGCGAGAGTTCACGTTCAGCAGCGCGTCGATGTCTTCGAAGCTCATCTGGGCCAAGGGGCCGGAGCGGGCGATGCCTACGTTGTTGACCAGGATATCGAGCCCGCCGAGGCGCTTTACCGTGTCCTCGACCGAGCGTCGTATGGCCGCCGGGTCCGCACTGTCGGCCTGTACGGCCAAGCCACGGCGACCCATGGCCTCGATGGCTTTCACCACCTCGGCGGCCTTGTCGGGCGAGCGCCAGTAGGTGATCACCACATCCGCCCCCTTGGCCGCCAGTGCCAAGGCGATACCGGCGCCGATCCCTCGCGAGGCGCCGGTGACCAGTGCGCGTTTCCCCAGCAGATCCAGGGTTGGCGTTTCGCCTTGACCTGCGCGGGTGCCGACCTGCGCTGCGGCGGTCAGCGAAGAGGCCGCGGCGGCGGCGAGGCCTGTGGCGGCAGCGGCCAGTACATGACGTCGGGTGGTTCCAGATGGCGCTTGAGAGTTCATGGTGGCGGTCCTCGAACGATGTGATGGGGTGGATGGCAGGTCAGGTCAGGCGAGGTTGGTTTGGCGCTGCCCGGTAACAGCGGCGCGCTCGACAGCCGCGACCAGGCGGCTGTTGTGCAGGGCATGGGCAAAGCCTGGCGTGTGATGAGTGCCGGCCTGCAGGTCGCGTGCAAGGGAGGCATACACTTCGCCCACGTTGATCGAGGCACCGGCCCAGAACGCCGCGGCAGTTGGACCGACCCCGCTGGCGACGGGCGCCTGCGGAGCGGGGAAGTCGACATTGGCGGACAGTTGCAGGTCACCGACCTGCACCCCCGCCAGGTGGTTGCCGGTCAACTTCAGCCAGCCCCGGGAGCCCCGTACATGCAGGCTGAAATGCGCATCGTCGGCCGACACGTTGGCCAAGACTTGAATGCTCACCGACGCGCCGCTGGCGGTCTTGGCGATCATGTCAAGGTGGTCGGGGATCTCGCGCACCGAGGTTTCCCCCGTGTCGACGATTTCAATGTCTGGCCAGAGCAGCTCGGTACGTGCATCGACTTCGGTGATGTTGCCCAGGACCGCCTCGACAACGTCCAGCACGTGGCCGGTGGTGATCGTCAGGAAGCTGGCGCCCGAGGCAGCCTTGTTGAAGTAGTCGTAGGCCTGGATGGCCTGCGGCCCATAGGCGATGGTGGTAGCGCTGACCTGTGCCGAGAGGATTCGCCCCAGCTTGCCCGAGGCAATCAGCTCAGCCGCACGCCGGGCCGAGGGGTTGTGCCGCCCCTGCAAGCCGATGGCGGTATGCAGCGAGCCCGCCGCCTTGGCCATCTCTTCGGTTTGCGCCAGGCTCGCGCCCAGCGGGGCTTCGCAGTACACCGCCTTGCCCGCTGCCAGCGCCGACAGTACCAGTGCCTTGTGGGCCGGGACCTTCACCGCGACGGTGACGATATCGATGTTGTCGTCGCTGATCAGCGCATAGGGGTCGGCGAACCAGCGCTCGACCCCGAAGGCTGACGCCGCCGCTTTCGCGCTTTCTTCGCGGCGGGTGGCCACCGCCGCCAGCTCCAGCGAAGGCTGCGAGCGCAGGGCGGGGATGTGGGAGGCACCCGCCCAGCTTGCCTGGGTGTCAGCACCGATGATTCCTACCTTGAAGGTTCTTTGCGTCATTTCCATGCTCCGGGAAGTTGCTGCGTTGTGGGCCCAGAATAGGAAGGTGCTGTGCGCATCGGCTATGCAGTTTCAATCAGCGGCTGATGCACTTCTCTCAAGGCGTGTTGGCGCCGCGCTTGAGCTGATTGCGCACACTGTTGATAGAAAATGCGTAGTGTTGTCGGACGTTCGGTGGTGAAGTAGCCACACGTCGGGTTTACCCTTCATCCTTTCAACCGGCCCTGTAACCGAGGACCTCGAGCCATGGTGACTGCAACATTCGCCGACCTTCTGCAGGCCATCGAGCGCCATGCGCGCTATGACTACGTGACGCCCATCGACGGGCTGAAGGTGGGCCGCACCGACCAGCCTTCGGAGGTCGGGCATTCCATCTACCAACCCTCGTTCGGGGTGGTGGCGCGCGGTGTGAAGGAGTTGATGGTCGCGGAAGTCGCCTTCCACTATGCCGCTGGCGACTCTCTGGTGTGCGCGGCCGATGTGCCGGTCACCTCGCAGGTGACCATGGCGAGCCCTTCGGCCTGCTACCTGGCGATCCACCTGGAGATCGACCCGGCGGTGGTTGCCGACCTGCTGCGTGAGCGTGCAGGCATGCGCCCGAAAGCCGACGCGACCTTCGTGGCCTGCAAGCACGCCCTGGACCCGGAGCTGTACGACCCGCTCATCCGCTTGCTCGCGCTGCTGGACAAGCCTCGGGATATTGCCGTCATGGCGCCATTGATTCGCCGCGAGATCACCTGGAAGCTGCTACAGACCGAGCACGGCCCGCTGCTCAGCCAGTTGGCGTTCGCCACCGGCCATGCCGCGCGGATCGGCAGGGCCACCGCGTGGATCAGGGAGCACTACATGCACATGCTGAACATTTCGGCGCTCGCCGACATGGCCAGCATGAGCGTTCCGAGTTTCCACCGGCATTTCAAGGCGGTCACCTCGATGTCGCCGCTGCAGTTCCAGAAACGCGTACGCCTGCAAGAGGCGCGGCGCGGGCTGTCGAGTGCCGACAGTATTTCGTCGGTGGCCTACGGCGTGGGCTACGAGAGCATTTCGCAGTTCAACCGTGACTACCGCCGCCTGTTCAAACTCACCCCCAGTGACGATGCCGCGACACTGCGCGCCACCTTCAGTCGTGACCTCGGGACAGACCTGGAAACTGTCCTGGCATAGAAAAGGCCGCTCGGCCAATTCTGCGAAAGCCACCCGCGCCGGTTCGATGGATGAAAACACATCCACGAGCCGGCGTTCTTGTGCATGGTCTAGGGTTACCGGGGCAGTGAAGCGTTCGTCATGAAGATAAAGAATGACTTCTCGGCAACCCATGACGAGCCTTAAAGTTTCCTGCCGGCATGCCGATCTTTAGGTCACTGGCGCACGGGCCATGCACCCGTAGCGCCGAGGGTTGGAGTTCCTGCCCTGTGTGGCAGGGGACGTCGCCTTGCGTCCGCTTCAATTCATGCCTCGCTACCGGTTTACGCAGCCTGGGCTGGGCATTGGTCTCAATGAGTTCTGAAGGGGCAAGTATGAATTTTTATGTCAACCAGGTGAAAAACAAGCCGGACTACCGGGCAGGCCTGTTCAAGGGCGACATCTTCCTGGAGACCGGCCTTGGCAATGCGCACCAGCTGTGCGCCCTGGCCCGGCAAAGCATCACCGCCGCGTTCGATGGCGAAACCGACCACCAGTCGCTGCACAAGCTGATGCCGGTGGAAACCTTCGTCGAGCGCGTTACTCAGCTCAAGCGCCAGTTCACCAACGGCCCTGAGGCAAAGACGTTGATCCGCGACTTCATTCGCGAGATCGGCGCCGACCCGAAAGACTACATCTTCGATGTGCCTCGCGTGCGTGTGGTGCCCAACTACGACTACCTGCACGCGGGCGTGAGCTACGCCTACAAGCCGCACCGCGATACCTGGTACGGCAGCGTGGAAAGCCAGGTCAATACCTGGATGCCGGTGTACAGCATCGAGCCTGAACAGACCATGATGATCAACCCGGCCTACTTCGAGCGCCCGGTACAGAACAGCTCGGCCCAGTGGAGCCTGGATGACTGGATCAACGTGCAGCGCCACAAGGCTTCGCAGAACATCACCGAAGAAACCCGCGTGCACCCGGTGCCGCTGGAGGACATCGACACCAGCGCCGAGCTGCGGGTGGCGGCCAACAGTGGCGAGATGCTGATCTTCTCGGGCGCCCACCTGCACGGCACCGTGGCCAACTTCACCGACAAGGTGCGCTTCAGCGTGGACTTTCGTCTGATCCACCTGCAAGACTTGCTGCTCAAGCGCGGCGCGCCGAACGTCGACAACGGCTGTTCGGACGCACAGGCCGGCTTCAAAGACTTTTTCAATGCCAGCGACTTTTCGCAATTCCAGGGAGTTAACCCATGACCAAGCGTCGCCTGACTGCTGCTGAGGTCGAGTACAACGAAAAGCGCGCTAGCGTGCTCAGCCGTGTCGATGCGCAATACGTGGCTGACGCGCCATTCGTGTTCGCCAACCGTATTGCCGTGACCGCTGCGCTGTCGCGCATCGAGCTGTTCAAGATGGTCCAGGACATTCCCGGCGCCATCGTCGAGTGCGGTGTGTACAAAGGCAACTCGTTGATGCTGTACATGCAGCTTTCGATGATTCTGGAGCCCTACGCGATCAACCGTTCGATCATCGGTTTCGACACCTTCGGTGGCTTTGCCAGCATCGATGCCGAGCAGGACCCGGCGGACATCAACGAAAGCATGTTCTCCGACACCGACGAAACCCTGATCCAGGACATGATCGAGGCCAACGACCTGATCCGTCCGGTCAACCGCATTCCGCGCTGCGAGATCGTCAAGGGCGACATCCTGGAGACCGTGCCGGCCTTCGTGAAGACCCGTCCTGACCTGGTGGTGGCGATGCTGATCCTCGACACCGACCTGTACAAGTCGACCAAGGTAGCGCTGGAAACCTTCCTGCCCTACATGCCCAAGGGTGCGATCGTGGTGCTGGACGAAGTGGCCTACCGCAACTTCCCGGGCGAGACCCAGGCGTTGCGTGACGTGCTGGACCTGAACAAGGTCGAGCTCAAGCGCCTGCCGTTCGATTCTTCGGTGGGTTACTTCCGCGTGTGACCTGACGCGAAAGTGCATGAAAAAAGACCCGTGGCGCCGTGAGGCGCTACGGGTCAAGCCGCTTCAGTTTCAGATATGCAGTGCGTGGCCCAGCGCGCGCAGTGCCGCCTCTTGCACCGCTTCACCCAGGGTCGGGTGTGCGTGAATGGTGCCCGCCACATCTTCCAGTCGAGCCCCCATCTCCAGCGATTGGGCGAAGGCCGTGGACAGTTCCGAGACCGCCACGCCCACGGCCTGCCAGCCGAGGATCAGGTGGTTGTCACGACGCGCGACCACGCGCACGAAACCACTTTTCGACTCCAGGCTCATGGCTCGGCCATTGGCCGCGAAGGGGAACTGCGCCACCAGGCAGTCGATGCCTTGCTGGCTGGCCTGCTCGGGCGTCGTGCCGGCCACCACCACTTCCGGGTCGGTGAAGCACACCGCGGCAATGGCCGTGGGCTCGAAGCGCCGGGCCTTGCCGGCGATCAGCTCGGCGACCATTTCGCCTTGGGCCATGGCGCGGTGCGCCAGCATTGGCTCGCCCGCCACGTCGCCAATCGCCCAGACGTTGCGCATGCTGGTCTGGCAGCGCTCGTCGATGGCGATGGCATTACCGTTCATTTTCAGCGCCAGGCTTTCCAGGCCGAAGCCCTGGGTCCGTGGGCGGCGGCCCACGGCCACCAGCACCTGGTCGGCCTCGAGTTGCAACTGGCCGCCTTCAGCGTCGTCAGCCAGCAACTTGCCACCTTCATAGCCTTTGACGCTGTGGCCCAGGTGCAGGGCGATACCCAGTTTCTTCAACGACTCGGCCACTGGCGCGGTCAGCTCGGCGTCGTAGGTCGGCAGGATGCGTTCGCGCGCTTCTACCACGCTGACCTGGGCGCCGAGCTTGCGGTAGGCGATACCCAGCTCCAGCCCGATATAGCCGCCGCCGACCACCACCAGGTGCTTGGGCAGCGCCTTGGGTGCCAGGGCCTCGGTGGAAGAGATCACTGCGCCGCCCAGCGGCAGCATCGGCAGTTCGACGCTGCTGGAGCCGGTGGCCAACAGCAGGTGCTCGCACTGGATGCGTTGGCCATCGACCTCGACATTCTTGCCGTCGAGGACCTTCGCCCAGCCATGGATCACCTTCACGCCATGTTTCTTCAGCAGCGCCGCGACGCCGGTGGTCAGGCGGTCGACGATGCCGTCCTTCCACTCGACGCTGCGGCCGATGTCCAGGCGCGGCGACTCGACGCTGATGCCCAGCGGCGAGTCGCCGGTGTAGCGGCTGGCCTGGTGGAACTGTTCGGCCACGTGGATCAGCGCCTTGGACGGGATACAGCCGATGTTCAGGCAAGTACCGCCCAGCGCCTGGCCTTCGACCAGCACGGTGGGAATGCCAAGTTGGCCTGCGCGGATGGCGGCCACGTAGCCGCCAGGGCCGCCACCGATGATCAGCAGGGTGGTATCGAGGATCTGTTGCATGCTCACTCCACGAACAGGCAGGCGGGCTGTTCCAGCAGGCCGCGCACGGCCTGGATGAACAGGGCAGCGTCCATGCCATCGACCACGCGGTGGTCGAAGGAACTGGACAGGTTCATCATCTTGCGCACGACGATCTGGCCGTCGACCACCATGGGCCGTTCGACCATGCGGTTGACGCCGACGATCGCCACTTCCGGGGTGTTGACCACCGGCGTGCTGACGATGCCACCCAACGCGCCGAGGCTGGTCAGGGTGATGGTCGAACCGCTCAGTTCCTCGCGGCTGGCCTTGTTGTTGCGTGCAGCGTGGGCCACGCGGGCGATCTCGCTGGCGTTGCCCCACAGGCTGCCGGCCTCGGCATGGCGCAGCACCGGCACCATCAGGCCGTTGTCGCCTTGGGTGGCGATGCCCACGTGCACCGCGCCGTGGCGGGTGATGACCTGGGCTTCGTCGTCGTAGGTGGCGTTGATCTGCGGGAAGTCACGCAACGCCACGACCATGGCCCGTACCAGGAACGGCAGCAGGGTGAGCTTGCCGCGCGCCTCGCCATGCTTGGCGTTGAGTTGCTGGCGCAGGGCCTCCAGGTTGGTCACGTCGATTTCCTCGACGTAGCTGAAATGCGCGACCCGGCGCTTGGCGTCCTGCATGCGCTGGGCGATCTTGCGGCGCAGGCCGATCACCTGCACCTGTTCGCTGTCGGTACGCTTGGCGTAGCCGCCCGGCGCTTGCCCTGCGTGGGTCTGCGGCTTGCTGATGAAGGCGTCGAGGTCTTCGTGCAGGATGCGCCCAGCCGGGCCGCTGCCGTGCACGTAGCGCAGCTCGATACCGGCATCCAGGGCGCGCTTGCGCACGGCAGGGGAGGCCAGCGGTTTGTCGTGGGCCTCGCGCGGCACGATGGGCGCCGCCTCGCGAGTGACCGCCGGTTGCGCGGCCTGGGGCTGTGCCTCGAGCCGTGGCGCGGGTGCTGCGGCGACGGGCGCAGCCGGGGCCTCGGCGGGCTTGGGCTGCGGCGTGTCGACATGGTTGCCGCTGCCTTCCACCTCAATGCGGATCAGCTCGCTGCCCACTGCCATCACTTCACCGGGCTGCCCGCCCAGCGCCAATACCTTGCCGCTGACCGGCGAAGGAATTTCCACGGTGGCCTTGTCGGTCATGACATCGGCCACCACCTGGTCCTCGGCGATCACATCGCCGACTTTCACGAACCATTCCACCAACTCGACCTGCGCGATGCCTTCGCCGATGTCCGGCATCTTGATGACGTGCGTGCCCATTCAGACCTCCATGACCCGTTTCAATGCCGCACCTACCCGCGAAGGGCCGGGGAAATAGGCCCATTCCTGTGCGTGGGGGTAGGGGGTGTCCCAGCCGGTGACGCGCTCGATGGGCGCTTCGAGGTGATGGAAGCAATGCTCCTGCACCAGCGACACCAGTTCGGCGCCGAAGCCGCAGGTACGGGTGGCCTCGTGGACCACCACGCAGCGGCCGGTCTTCTTCACCGAGGCGACGATGGTGTCCAGGTCCAGCGGCCAGAGGCTGCGCAGGTCGATGACCTCGGCGTCGACACCGGTCTCCTCGGCGGCCACCTGGGCCACGTAGACGGTGGTGCCGTAGGTCAGCACGGTGACGTCGTTGCCGGGGCGGGTGATGGCTGCTTTATCCAGCGGCACTGTGTAGTAGCCATCCGGCACGGCGCTGTGCGGGTGCTTGGCCCAGGGCGTTACCGGGCGGTCGTGGTGGCCGTCGAACGGGCCGTTGTACAGGCGCTTGGGCTCCAGGAAGATCACCGGGTCGTCGCATTCGATCGAGGCGATCAGCAGGCCTTTGGCGTCGTAGGGGTTCGAAGGCATCACCGTACGCAGGCCGCACACCTGGGTGAACATCGCCTCGGGGCTCTGGCTGTGGGTCTGGCCGCCATAGATGCCGCCGCCACAGGGCATGCGCAGGGTCAATGGCGAAATGAACTCGCCGGCCGAGCGGTAGCGCAGGCGCGCCATCTCCGAGACGATCTGGTCGGAGGCGGGGTAGAAGTAGTCGGCGAACTGAATTTCCACCACCGGGCGCAAGCCATAGGCACCCATGCCCACGGCGGTGCCGACGATGCCGCTTTCGGAGATTGGCGCATCGAATACGCGCGACTTGCCGTACTTGGTCTGCAAGCCTTCGGTGCAGCGGAACACGCCGCCGAAGTAACCCACGTCCTGGCCGTAGATCACCACGTCCTCGTCGCGTTCGAGCATCACGTCCATGGCCGAGCGCAGCGCCTGGATCATGGTCATGGTGGTGGTGGACATGGCGGTTTCCGGGTTGATGCTGTTGTTATGGTCGTTCATCTCAGACCCCCAGTTCCTGGCGCTGACGACGTAGGTGCTCAGGCATTTCCTTGTACACGTCCTCGAACATCGAGGCGGCGCTGGGGATATGGCCATTGCTCAGGGTGCCGAACTGCTCGGCTTCCTTCTGCGCCTTGATGACTTCGGCTTCCAGCTCGGCGCTGACGGCCTGGTGTTCGTCCTCGCTCCAGTGCCCGGCCTTGATCAGGTGCTGCTTCAGGCGGGCGATCGGGTCGCCCAGCGGGAAGTGGTTCCAGTCGTCGGCGGGACGGTACTTGGAGGGGTCGTCCGAGGTGGAGTGCGGGCCTGCGCGGTAGGTGACCCATTCGATCAGGGTTGGGCCAAGGCCACGGCGGGCGCGTTCGGCGGCCCAGCGCGAGGCGGCATACACGGCCACGAAGTCGTTGCCGTCGACCCGCAGGGAGGCGATGCCGCAGCCCACGCCACGGCCGGCGAAGGTGGTGGATTCACCGCCGGCGATGGCCTGGAAGGTGGAGATCGCCCACTGGTTGTTGACCACGTTGAGGATCACCGGGGCGCGGTAGACGTGGGCAAAGGTCAGTGCGGTGTGGAAGTCGGATTCTGCGGTGGCGCCGTCGCCGATCCACGCCGAGGCGATCTTGGTATCACCCTTGATCGCCGAGGCCATGGCCCAGCCGACTGCCTGCACGAACTGGGTCGCCAGGTTGCCGCTGATGGTGAAGAAGCCGGCTTCGCGTACCGAATACATGATCGGCAACTGGCGGCCCTTGAGGGGGTCGCGGGTGTTGGACAGCAACTGGCAGATCATCTCCACCAGCGACACGTCGCGGGCCATCAGGATGCTCTGCTGGCGGTAGGTGGGGAAGCACATGTCGCTGCGGTTCAGCGCCAGCGCCTGGCCGGCGCCGATGGCTTCCTCGCCCAGGCTCTGCATGTAGAAGGACATCTTCTTCTGGCGCTGGGCGACCACCATGCGGCTGTCGAAGATGCGCGTCTTGAGCATGGTGCGCAGGCCTTGGCGCAGCACCTGCGGGTCGATGTCCTCGGCCCAGGGGTCGAGGGCGTCGCCGTGCTCATCGAGCACGCGCACCAGGCTGCCGGAGAGGTCGGCGGTGTCGGCGGGCTCGACGTCGATAGGGGGTTTACGGACAGACCCTGCATCGTTCAGACGCAGGTAGGAGAAATCGGTCTGGCAGCCTGGCCGGCCTGTAGGCTCGGGCACATGCAAACGCAGGGGGGCGTACTCGTTCATGCTGTTTACGCTCGCTCGAATATTGTTTTTGTGAGCTCTGAAGCGGTCGCCGCTGACTGCCGGCTCGTGACTGGCAGGTCAGCGTCTATTACATCTTAGAGGGACGACAGGAGAATTTTTCTCTCATGTTGGTTGTCTTTGTCATGGCGAGCAGATAAATATTCTTCACAAACATAAGAAACCGGTGAATTTGTCTCATGCGAAAACTCGATCGAACGGATATCGGCATTCTCAACAGCCTCCAGGAAAATGCCCGTATCACCAATGCGGAGCTTGCGCGTTCGGTGAACCTGTCGCCCACGCCGTGTTTCAACCGGGTCAAGGCCATGGAGGAGCTGGGAGTGATTCGTCAGCAGGTGACCTTGCTGTCGCCGGAGGCGCTGGGGCTGGACGTCAACGTGTTCATCCACGTGAGCTTGGAGAAGCAGGTGGAACAGTCGCTGCACCGCTTCGAAGAGGAGATCGCCGAGCGCCCGGAGGTGATGGAGTGCTACCTGATGACCGGCGACCCGGACTACCTGCTGCGTGTGTTGCTGCCGAGCATCCAGGCGCTGGAGCGCTTTCTCGATTACCTGACGCGCCTGCCGGGGGTGGCCAACATTCGTTCGAGCTTTGCGCTGAAGCAGGTGCGCTACAAGACCGCGTTGCCGCTGCCGGCCAATGGCATGACCTTGCGGGAGTAGCGTCATGGTTGCCCTACAGGGTGCTTGATATTTTAAACACCCCCAGCCTATGTTGTTGCCGTCGCCATTCACGGCACGCTGACAACAACAAGGACCAGTGGCATGAGCATCCAGCGCCTGACGGGTATCGACGAAATCGAATGCGTTACCCCCGACCTCAACGGTGTCCCGCGTGGCAAGGTAATGACCGGCGAGGGCTTCCTCGAAGGCCGTCGTTTGCAGATGGCGCGTGGGGTTTTGCTGCAATGCATCATGGGCGGGTACCCGCCGGCGAAGTTCTACGGCAGCGATGACGGCGATTTGGCGCTGGTCGCCGACCCTGCGCAAACCCACGTATTGCCCTGGAGCGAAACGCCGCGGGGGCTGGCTATTTGCGACGCAGTCGAGCTCGATGGCAAACCCTCGGGGCTCTCGACCCGTGGCCTGCTCAAGGCCGTGATCGCCCGCTATGCCGCCTTGGGGCTGGCTCCGGTTGTGGCCACGGAGCTCGAGTTCTTCATCTTTACTGCCAACCCCGATCCTCATCAGCCGTTCCAGCCGCCAGTGGGCAAGGATGGGCGCCGCGAGTTGGGCCATTCGGCCTTCAGCGTCAGTTCCAACAATGGCCTGCGCCCCTTCTTCACCGAGGTCTACCGCTGCATGGCAGCTCTGGGCCTGCCGCGCGATACCTTCATGCACGAAATGGGCGTCAGCCAGTTCGAGATCAACCTGCTGCACGGCGACCCCCTGCTACTGGCCGACCAGACCTTCCTGTTCAAGCACCTGCTCAAGGAAGTGGCGCTCAAGCATGATTTGACCGTGGTATGCATGGCCAAGCCGCTGGCCCGTACGCCTGGCAGCTCCATGCACATTCACCAGAGCCTGGTAGACATCGCCAGTGGCCGCAATGTGTTCAGCGACGAGCAGGGGCGGGCGACCGATACCTTCCATCATTTCATTGGCGGCCTACAGGCGTGCATGGCGGACTTCACCGCGCTGTTCGCCCCCAACGTCAATTCCTACCAGCGGCTGTGCCACCCCTATGCCTCGCCGAACAACGCCTGCTGGTCCGAAGACAACCGCGCGGCGGGTTTGCGCATTCCCGCCAGCTCGCCGGTGGCGCGGCGGGTGGAGAATCGCCTACCGGGCGCCGATGCCAACCCGTACCTGGCCATCGCCGCCAGCCTCGCTGCCGGCTTGCATGGCATCGAGCAGCGCCTGCAACCGACGCCGTCGATCCAGGGCGAATTCAGTGTGCCAGAGCACCTGAGCCTGCCGTGCACCCTGCATGCGGCTTTGGAGCGCCTGAAACGCAGCGCGCTGGCGCGGGAACTGTTCGGCGCCGAGTTCATCGAAGGCTACGTCGCTACCAAGACCCTGGAGTTGAGCGACTTCTTCGACGAGATCACCCCGTGGGAGCGGCGCGTGCTGGCCGCGCAGGCCTGATTGCGACAGGCGTTTGCCGCGCGCGCCATCGGTGGGGATTTTTCCTCGCCCAAGCGCCGCGCCCCGGAAATACCCCTTATGCTTGCTAGCACTGTCTACTAGCCCTGAACACCCGCGGGGATGCATGCGCCAGATCTGGAAGTCTTTTCGTTCGTTGTATTTCGCCGCGCTGATGATGTTGATCGGCTCCGGCCTGCTGAGTACCTACCTTGCCTTGCGCCTGGCCGCCGACCATGTCGACAGCCTGTGGGTGGGTGCACTGATGGCCGCCAACTATTTCGGCCTGGCAGTGGGCGGCAAGGTCGGCCACAGGCTGATCGCCCGGGTCGGGCATATTCGTGCCTACGCCACCTGCGCAGGCATCGTCGGTGCAGCGGTGCTGGGCCATGGCATGACCAGCTACCTGCCTGCCTGGGTCGGGCTGCGGATGATCGTCGGCCTCGGCATGATGTGCCAGTACATGGTCATCGAGAGCTGGCTCAACGAGCAGGCCGATGCCAAGCAGCGCGGCGCGGTGTTCAGCGGCTACATGATCGCTTCGTACCTGGGGCTGGTGCTTGGCCAATTGATCCTGGTGGTGCATCCGCAACTCGGCCCGGAATTACTGATGCTGGTGGCCATGTGCTTCGCCTTGTGCCTGGTGCCGGTGGCGATGACTCGGCGTATCCACCCGGCGCCATTGCGCCCGGCACCCATGGAGCCGAAGTTCTTCATCAAGCGCGTGCCGCAGTCGCTGAGTACGGTGCTGGGAGCGGGGTTGATCGTCGGCTCCTTCTACGGCCTGGCGCCGTTGTATGCGGCCCGGCAGGGGCTGAGTACCGAGCAGGTCGGTTTGTTCATGGGCTGTTGTATCTTCGCCGGGCTACTGGTGCAGTGGCCGTTGGGCTGGTTGTCCGACCGCTATGACCGCGCGGTGCTGATTCGTGGGGCGGCTGGCGGCTTGGCACTGGTGTCGTTGCCGCTGGCGCTGTTGCCGAGCGTGCCGCTGGAGGTGCTGTTCGCGGTGGGCTTCGTGGTGTCGCTGTTGCAGTTCTGCCTGTATCCGCTGGCCGTGGCGTTCTCCAACGACCACGTGGAAAGCGAGCGGCGGGTGTCGCTGACGGCAATGCTGCTGGTGACCTATGGCGTGGGCGCCAGTATCGGCCCGCTGGTGGCCGGTGTGCTGATGAAAGTGCTGGGCGCGCAGATGCTGTATGCGTTCTTCACGTTCTTCGCCCTGGTGCTGGTGTGGCGTATTCGACCCAAGGCTGTCACCGGATTGCACCAGGTGCAGGATGCGCCATTGCACCACGTGGCGATGCCTGCGGCGGGCTCGCCGTTGTCGGCGGCGCTGGACCCACGGGTCGACGAGCAGACCGTGCAGGATGTGATGCAGGCGCCGGTGGCGGCCGAAGACACCGAGGCGGAGGACGAGCAGGGCGCGCAGGCCAAGGAAGAGATCAAACCCCAGGCCGAGGTCGACAAGTCGGTTTGAAGGAGCTGCCACTGCATCCCGCACAAACGAAAACGCCACCGAACGGTGGCGTTTTTCATGGCAGCAAGACGATCAATAGTCGTCCTTGTCGAACCGCCGCGCTTCACGTTGCAGCTGGTACACAAAACTCTCGATCTTGCGCTGGCTCTGGCCGGTGAGGTTGTGGAAGCGCACCCCGGCGAAGGTGGTGTTGATGCGCTCTTCGAAGTGCAGGTGACGCAGCTCTACCATGACATCGGCCAGGCCAAGCGGGTTGCCGGCCTTGAAGCGCTCGTACACCTGGCCCAGTTGCAGGCGTTCCTCGATATTGCCCTCGAAGCGCAACTTGCAGCCGGTGGCGGAAATATCCAGCAGCTTGCCGCGCAATGCGCCGCTGCCTTTCAGGTGGGTGCCGTCGAAGATCACTTCGACCAACTGCGACAGCTTCAATGCGGCGCGGAAGGCACTGCGGCGCTGGTGGTAGGTCATTTCCGAAGGCAGTGGCCCGCGGTAGCAGCGATGGCCGTCGATCTCGGTAATGGTCAGTGCAGTGTTGCATTCCCAGGCGATGCGTACGCCATCATGGAAGCCTTCAACGCGGAAGGGCTCGCCGTTCTCGATGAATTTTTCGCCATCACGGGGAATCATCTCGTCCAGCGCAAGGATGTCCTTGTCCTTGTCGGCATGTACCACATAGCTCTGGAACCGCTGGCTGCGCTCATGGAAGGTGATGATCAGCGGATCTTGGCTGTCCAGCAACTGGCGCAGGTTGGCCGCAATCTCCAAAGGCGTGGTCAACACCTTTGGTGGCTGAGGAGCATCGGATTCATTGAACACGGGTTTTCAATCTCCAGGCAAAAACGACACACGCAAGTAATGGCATTTTGCCAGTATGTTCCGTGCCTTGAATAGGAAAAATCACACCTGGCTGATTGCTCGGGGTTTGTCCATGGGCGCGGTGGCCCCACGGCTATCGTACAGCGACGGTGAGTCGCCGCCCATGAGTATCCGGATTTGGTTGGCCGTGGTGTGTTGCTGCACCTGGATGATCCGTCCGTTGATCTGGTTAGCCTTCTGGCAGGCATCCATGAGCTGGGTCAGCACATCCAGTTGCTGCAGCATGACATCGCCGTTGGGCGATTGGGCGGCCACGGCTTGTACCCCTGCGCGATCCGCAGGGAGGCCGAGGCTGGTGAGCAGGTGGTTGCGGCGCAGTCCCTGCTGTTCGAGTAGCACGATCAGCGACTGCTTGCGTGCCAGGATGTTCTCCAGCAGCGGCATGTCGCGCCCGTGCAGGGCGACGGCTTCGTTTTGCAGCAACTCGAGCAGTTCCTCGGTTGGTGCGATGTCGTCTTCGATCAGTTGCAGCAGGGTGATGTCGTGCATGGCTGGCTCTTGGCGTTTAGCGTCCTGGAAGTCAGCGCGCCCGAGGGTTAGCGCTGAGCTTCGAAATCAAGCAGTTTGCTGGCGACCCGGCCGGCATCGACCTGATAGCTGCCATCGGCGATCGCCTGTTTCAACTGAGCCACACGGGCGCTGTTGACTTCAGGCTGCTCGCGCAGCTTTTCGCGGATCTGCTGCAACTGCTGTGCCTCTTGACTGAGGTGTACTGCCTCTCCGCTGGCGCTGGCCTTCGGGGCTTCACCGGCTTTCTCGGGGGTAGCCGATGCGCTGTTGCCGCGAACGCCGCCTGTGACGGACGGAGAGTTATTCAAACGACTGAAGTCGATAACCATGATCGAAACCTCTGGGAATTAGGACGCTTGCCTTGTTTTCGGCCAATCCGAAATAAACTTTAGGCACAAATGCATTGCCGCCTATCGGCAAGCTCGTCCGACCCGTTTCGACACAGTTTAGGAAAAGCACCTACATACCGCTAGCCCCTCGGATTACATCGCGACCTCTACTTGCCCTGGCCCGATGACCCTGGCCTTGACCACGCGCTTGGAGTTCAGGTTGCGCACCCGGATCTGCTCGGTCAGGCCGCCCTTGCTCAGGGCCTCGCCAGGCATGCGCACGTTCAGGGTCCCGCTGCGGGCGGTAATGACCACATGGTCGCCCTTGCGGATTACTTCGGCCTGTTCCAGGTGTTGCAGGGTCAGCACCTGGTCGAGGGTGGTGGGGCGCAGCAGCTTCATGCCCACGGCTTGCTCGAGCTGGGTCAGGAAACCGGCGCCGAGGGTACTGACGTCACGTTCACGCATGGCCACGGCATTTTCGTCGATCACGCTGTCGCGCTTGAGCGGGCGGGTCATCACCACCACGTCACGGAACAGTTTGACCTGGGCGGGCACGAACACCGTCCAGGGCGCGGCGCTGTCGCAGCGTACCCGCACCGTGACCCGGCCAATCGGCTGCGCCGGGCTTTCCAGCGAGGCGTCCAGCGCCTGGCTGCACAGCGGCATGCGCAGACGAGGGTCGAGGTTGTTCACCTGGATCTCGTAGCGGCCTTCGGTCTGGGTGGTGGCCAAGTAGTCCTCCACGGTGAATTCAAGAAACCCTTGGGTGACACCGATAAGCTGTTCAGGCAAGGTAGCCGCATCTGCCAGCGTGCGAGCGCCGGGTGCCAGCAGGCACAGCATGGCCAGGGGGGTGGCCAGCAGGCGCGTCAGCCGTCGGAATAATGTCGTTTTCGTGTGCATACCGCTCAAAAAAGCAAAGCCCGTGCCGACTCGTTGGCAAATGGGCTGAAAAATAGAAGGAGACTGGCATGGCTGGAGTCATGGATTCGGTCAACCAGCGCACGCAGCTGGTGGGGCAGAATCGCCTGGAACTGTTGCTGTTCCGCCTCAATGGCGCGCAGCTCTATGGCATCAACGTGTTCAAGGTCCGCGAGGTGTTGCAGTGCCCGGAGCTGACCTTGCTGCCCAAGTCTCATCCGGTCGTGCGCGGCGTGGCCAATATTCGCGGGGCGACCATTCCGATCCTCGACCTGTCGATGGCCACCGGTTTGCCGCAGTTGCGCGAGGAAACCCGTAACAGTTTCGTGATCATTACCGAGTACAACACCAAGACCCAGGGCTTCCTGGTGCATTCGGTGGAACGCATCGTCAACATGAACTGGGAGGAGATCCACCCGCCACCCAAGGGCACCGGGCGCGATCACTACCTGACGGCGGTCACCCGGGTGGACAACCGCATGGTCGAGATCGTCGATGTGGAAAAGGTGCTTGCCGAGGTGGCACCGTCGTCCGAGCAGGTCTCGGCTGGCGTGGTCGATGCCGAGGTGCAGGACAAAGCTACGATGCTGCGGGTGTTGACCGTCGACGACTCGTCTGTGGCGCGCAAGCAGGTCAGCCGCTGCCTGCAGACCGTCGGGGTTGAAGTGATTGCCCTCAACGATGGTCGTCAGGCCCTGGATTACCTGCGCAAGCTGGTCGACGAGGGCAAGCGTCCGGAAGAAGAGTTCCTGATGATGATCTCGGACATAGAAATGCCGGAAATGGACGGCTATACCCTTACCGCGGAAATTCGCAGCGATCCGCGCATGCAAAAGTTGCACATCTGCCTGCATACTTCGTTGTCAGGCGTGTTCAACCAGGCGATGGTCAAGAAGGTCGGTGCCGATGACTTCCTGGCCAAGTTCAGGCCGGACGACTTGGCCCAGCGAGTGGTCGACCGCATCAAGGCTACGCATTGAAACGGCCGGGGCATGGCCCCGGCGCAAGCGATTTGAAAGAGGCGGCAGCATTGTCTACGGGTAATTTGGATTTCGAACAGTTCCGGGTCTTCCTGGAGAAAGCCTGTGGCATCCTGCTGGGCGAGAATAAGCAGTACCTGGTGTCCAGCCGTCTCAACAAGCTGATGGAACAGCAGGGCATCAAGAGCCTGGGCGAGCTGGTACAGCGTATCCAGAGCCAGCCGCGCGGCGGCTTGCGCGAGCAGGTGGTCGATGCCATGACCACCAACGAGACCCTGTGGTTTCGCGATACCTACCCTTTCGAGGTGCTCAAGAGCAAGGTGGTGCCGGAGTTCATCAAGGGCAACCCGGGCCAGCGCCTGCGGATCTGGTCGGCGGCCTGCTCCTCGGGGCAGGAACCGTACTCCATTTCCATGGCCCTCGACGAATTCGAGCGCACCAACCTCGGCCAGTTGAAGATGGGCGCGCAAATCGTTGCCACCGACCTGTCCGGTAGCATGCTCAACAACTGCAAGACCGGTGAGTACGACAGCCTGGCAATTGCCCGGGGCCTGTCCCAGGACCGCCTGCAACGTTACTTCGACCCCAAGGGGCCGGGGCGCTGGGCGGTGAAGCCGCCGATCCGCAGCCGTGTTGAGTTCCGCTCGTTCAACCTGCTCGACAGCTATGCCAGCCTGGGCAAGTTCGACATCGTGTTCTGTCGCAACGTGCTGATCTACTTCTCGGCGCAGGTCAAGAAGGACATCCTCATGCGCATCCATGGCACGCTCAAGCCAGGGGGCTACCTGTTCCTTGGTGCCTCGGAGGCGCTCAACGGCCTGCCGGACCACTACCAGATGGTGCAGTGCAGCCCGGGCATCATCTACCAGGCAAAGTAATGAAGTAGGCGAGAGGGCCGGTATCGAGAGATACCGGCCTTTTTCTTTGCCGATATTTTGCCGCCGTCAATTTTTTGGATTGCCGCTTTTGCCGCTGTGCAATTGCCGCTTGCCCACCCTCAAGCGGAAGCCCTTTGCCGCTTTTCTGGCATGTCGCCCCGTGGCAATGCGGTGAAAGCCCCATAATTCAAGGCTTCTCTGTGATTGGCACAGGCCTTGCTATAACTCGTTCAACGCAACTCCGGTCAACCTTCGAAGGTTTCCCCGACATGAGCATCAGTTTCGACAAGGCACTTGGTATCCACGAAAAGGCACTGGGCTTTCGCGCCCAGCGTGCCGAGGTGCTGGCCAACAACATCGCCAACGCCGACACGCCCAACTACAAGGCGCGCGACATGGAATTCTCCTCGGTGCTCGCCGCCGAGTCCGAGAAGCAAAATGTCGGCCGTGTCTCGCTGACCCGCACCAATGCCCAGCACATCGAGGCCCAGGGCCTGACCCTGGCCGACGAGAGCCTCAAGTATCGCACCCCGGCCCATCCGTCGATCGACCAGAACACCGTCGATGCCCAGGTCGAGCAGTCGAACTACACCGAGAATGCCATGGGCTTCCAGGCCAGCTTCACCTTGCTCAACAGTAAATTCAAAGGGCTGGTTTCGGCCCTGCGCGGAGAATAATCATGTCCCTTGCCAGCGTCTTCCACATTGCCGGTAGCGGCATGAGCGCGCAGAACACGCGCCTGAACACCGTCGCCTCGAACATCGCCAACGCCGAGACCGTCTCGTCGAGCATCGACCAGACCTACCGCGCCCGCCACCCGGTGTTCGCCACCACCTTCGAACAGGCGCAAAACGGCGCCGGCCAGTCGCTGTTCGAAGACCAGGGTCAGGCCGGCCAGGGCGTGCAGGTCAAGGGCATCATCGAGGACCAGAGCAACCTCGAGGCGCGCTACGAGCCGAACCACCCGGCAGCGAACAAGGACGGCTACGTCTACTACCCGAACGTCAACGTGGTCGAGGAGATGGCTGACATGATCTCCGCCAGTCGCGCGTTCCAGACCAACGCCGAACTGATGAACACCGCCAAGGCGATGATGCAGAAGGTGCTGACCCTGGGTCAGTGATAAGGACGACAGACCATGGCAATCGATAACAGCACCCTCAACGACGTCCTCAAGAGTTCCGGCGTCAGCGACGGCACCAGCAAGCCCAAGACCCAGACCACCGACAGCAATGCCTTGGGCAAGGATGCGTTCCTGCAGTTGCTGGTCACCCAGATGCAGCACCAGAACCCGCTCGACCCACAGGAAAACGGCGAGTTCGTCGCGCAGCTGGCACAGTTCAGCAGCCTGGAAGGCATCACCGCCCTCAATGACACGGTCACCGCGATCGCCGGCGCCATGGGCTCGTCCCAGGCCCTGCAGGCCTCGTCGCTGGTGGGGCGTTCGGTCATCGTGCAGAACGACAAGGCCATGGTCGACACCACCAAAAGCTTCAATGGCCAGGTCGTGGTGCCGCAGAGCATCAGCGAGGGCAAGGTCACCATCAAGGACAAGGACGGAAACGTCGTGCGCACTATCGACCTGGGTGCGCAGAAGGCGGGCAACGCCGACTTCATCTGGGATGGCAAGAACGCAAAGGGCGAAGTGGCCCCGGCGGGCGAATACACCTTCACCGCCACCACCACGGTCGAAGGCAAGTCGGTTGAGATGTACACCCTGCTGCCAGCCACCGTTACCAGTGTCACCTTTGGCACCAATGGCGGCGAAATGATGCTCAACCTCGCCGGTATCGGCAAGGTCGGCATCTCCAAAGTACAAACCATCGGAATCTAAGGCCGGCTATTCGGCAGAAGGAGCGAACACATGTCTTTCAATATCGGTCTTAGCGGTCTGTACGCAGCCAACAAGCAACTGGACGTCACCGGCAACAACATCGCCAACGTCGCCACCACTGGCTTCAAATCGTCGCGTGCCGAGTTCGCCGACGTGTACGCTGGCGCCAACCGCCTGGGCGTCGGCCAGAACCAGGTGGGTAACGGTGTGCGCCTGGCAGCGATATCCCAGCAGTTCGGCCAGGGTGATGTGAACAACACTGGCAACGTGCTGGACATGGGTATCCAAGGTCAGGGCTTCTTCGTGCTTTCCGACAACGGCGCGCTGCAATACACCCGTGCCGGTGCCTTCCGGACTGACAACGCCAACTATGTCACCACCTCCGATGGCCTGCGCCTGCAAGGCTATGCGGCCGACGCCAACGGCAATATCCAGCGTGGCGTGTTGAGCGACCTGCGCATCGATACTTCGGCACTGGCGCCACGGGCGACTTCCACGATCGACCAGAGCCTGAACCTGAACTCTTCCGCCAAGGACATTCCACTGCCGGCCGTGCCGCCAGTGCCGGGTGATCCGAACCTGGCCTTCGACCCGGCTGACCAGAACACCTACACCAAGTCGTTCCCGACCAAGATGTACGACAGCCAGGGCAACGAGCACGTCATGGAGCAGTTCTACCGCAAGACCGGTACCAACGAGTGGACCATGTACACCTTGGTCGATGGACGCAACCCGTTCGACCCGACCAGCACCACGCCGCTGAGTGGCACCATCACCTTCAACAGCGACGGCTCGGTCGACACCATGACCGCGAGCGCCACTGGCGTACCGGCAGGGGCAACCTGGAGCGTGACCAACAACAACTTCAGCATGGTGGGTTGGATCCCGGCTTCGCAGAACGCCGCAGGCACCTGGGGGCCAAACGGTTCGAACGGCAATGCCGACGGCGTCCGCCTGGCCATGGGCAGCACCACGTCCTACAACACCGACACCGCACGCCAGCGTCCGTACCAGGACGGCTATGCCACCGGTATCCTGTCGAGCCTGTCCATCGACGCCAGTGGTGTGATGTTCGCAAGCTTCAGTAACGAGCAGTCGCGCGCCATTGGCCAGGTAGCCATCGCCAGCTTCACCAACGAGCAGGGCTTGCAGCAGATCGGCGGCACCCGCTGGACCGAGACCTTCGCCTCGGGCATTCCGAACGTGGATGCACCGAAGACCGGTACCCTGGGTTCGGTGCAGTCCAACTCGCTGGAAGCCTCCAACGTCAACCTGACCCAAGAGCTGGTCGAGCTGATCAAGGCGCAAGGATGAAGTCTCCAGCCCGGAACTGCCCAGGGTCGGCGTACTGCAAGTACAACCCACCGATTTCGCCGCCAAGGTCACCCTGACCGGCGATGTACAGGCACGCGTGAAAACCGACCTGTCGTTCCGCGTGGGCGGCAAGATCATCTCGCGCAGCGTCGATGTGGGCGACCACGTCAAGGCCAACCAGGTGCTCGCGCGCCTCGACCCGAAGGATCTGCAGAACAATGTCGACTCGGCCAAGGCCGCCGTGTTCGCAGAACAGGCGCGGGTGCAGCAGAGCAGCGCGGCCTTCGTGCGCCAGCAGAAACTGCTGCCCAAGGGCTACACCAGCCAGAGCGAGTACGATTCCGCCGAAGCCGCCCTGCGCAGCAGCCAGAGCGCGCTCAAGGCCGCCCAGGCACAGTTGGCCAATGCCAATGAACAACTGAGCTACACCGCGCTGGTGTCCGAGGCCGATGGTGTCATCACTGCGCGCCAGGCCGAGGTCGGCCAGGTGGTGCAGGCGACCATGCCGATCTTCGGCCTGGCCGTCGATGGCGACCGCGATGCGGTGTTCAATGTCTATGAAACGCTGCTGGTGGCGCCGCCGAGCGATGAGCGGGTGACCGTCAGCCTGCTCGACAACCCGAAGATAAGCACCGAAGGGCAGGTGCGCGAGATAACCCCGACAGTGTCCGCCGAAAGCGGCACGGTGCAGGTCAAGGTGGCCTTGCGCAACCTGCCCCAGGGCATGCAACTAGGCTCGCCGGTGACCGCCACCGGCAACACCCAGGGCCGCCCCAGCATCGAGCTGCCCTGGGCGGCGCTGACCAAGGCGCTGAAAGCGCCTGCAGTGTGGGTGGTGGGCGAGGGCGACAAGGTCGAGCTGCGCGAAGTGCAGGTGGCTCGCTATCTCACCGGCAAGGTGGTGATCGGCGAGGGCATCAAGGGTGGTGAAACCGTCGTGGTCAGCGGCGGGCAGTTGCTGCACCCCGGCATGCAGGTGGAGAAGGTCGCTGCCAACGATGCAGGAGAGACGCCATGACGCGTTCGCTGCTGGTGCTGTGCTTCGGCGTGCTGCTGGGTGGTTGTGGCGGCGACGAGCCGCCACCCGAGGTGGTGCGGCCGGTGCTGTCGACCCTGGTCGAACCACAAGCCCAGGCGCAACTGGGCCGCTTCGCCGGCAGCATCCAGGCGCGTTACGAGAGCACCCTGGGCTTTCGCGTGTCCGGGCGTATCGCCCGGCGCTGGCTGGATGTCGGGGCGCAGGTGAAGCCCGGCGATACCCTGGCCACCCTCGACCCCACCGACCAGCAGAACCAACTGCGCGCCGCCGAAGGCGACCTGGCGCGGGTGCAGGCGCAGTGGATCAACGCCCAGGCCAATGCCCGCCGCCAGCAGCAGCTGTACGACCGCGGTGTCGGCGCCCAGGCGCAACTGGACATCGCCCAGACCGACCTGAAGACCACCGGCGCTTCCCTGGAGCAAGCCCGCTCGGCACTCAGCCAGGCCCGCGACCAGCTCGACTACAGCACCCTGCGCAGCGACCACGCCGCCGTGGTCACCGCCTGGCAGGCCGAGGCCGGACAGACGGTCAGCGCCGGCCAGGCGGTGGTTACCCTGGCCAGGCCCGATATCAAGGAAGCGGTGATCGACCTGCCGATCCTACTGGCCGAGCAATTGAGCCAAGGCCTGACTTTCACCGTCGCCTCCCAGCTGGAGCCGAACATCAACACCAGCGCCACCCTGCGTGAGCTGGAACCCCAGGCCGACGCCACCACCCGCACCCGGCGTGCCCGGCTGACCCTGGCCAGCACCCCCGAGGCCTTCCACCTGGGCACGGCGATCAGCGTCACCCTTACCTCCGCTATCACCCCGCGCAGCGAGCTACCGGCCACCGCGTTGCTGGAGCGTGACGGCAAGACCCAGGTGTGGGTAGTCGACCCGCAGCAAAAGACCGTCGCCACCCGCGACGTCACCCTGGCCGAGCGCAACCGGCAACGTATCGTGCTGGCCTCCGGTGTGCAGCCGGGCGAGCGCGTGGTCGTCGCTGGGGTCAATAGCCTGGAGCCCGGGCAGAAGGTCACATTCGACGAGGATGCACGATGAAAGGAAGCTTCAACCTCTCCGAATGGGCGCTCAAGCACCAGTCGTTCGTCTGGTACCTGATGTTCGTCGGGCTGCTGATGGGCATCTTCTCGTACTTCAACCTGGGCCGTGAGGAAGACCCGTCCTTCACCATCAAGACCATGGTGATCCAGACCCGCTGGCCCGGCGCGACCCAGGACGAAACCCTCTACCAGGTCACCGATCGCATCGAGAAGAAGCTCGAGGAACTGGACTCGCTCGACTACGTGAAAAGCTACACACGCCCTGGCGAGTCCACGGTCTACGTGTACCTGCGCGACACCACCAAGGCCGGTGACATCCCGCAGATCTGGTACCAGGTGCGCAAGAAGATCGACGACATTCGCGGGCAGTTCCCCCAGGGCATCCAGGGCCCAGGCTTCAACGACGAGTTCGGCGATGTGTTCGGCTCGATCTACGCCTTCACCGCCGACGGCCTGACCCTGCGCCAGCTGCGCGACTATGTGGAGCAGGCCCGCGCCGAGATCCGCGAGGTGCCCAACATCGGCAAGGTGCAGCTGGTCGGCACCCAGGACGAAGTGCTCTACCTGAACTTCTCGACCCGCAAGCTGGCCGCCCTGGGTATCGACCAGCGCCAGGCGATGCAAGCCCTGCAAGCGCAGAACGCAGTGACCCCGGCGGGCGTGATCGAAGCGGGCCCCGAGCGTATTTCGGTGCGCACCACCGGGCAGTTCGCCTCGGAGAAAGACCTGCAGAACGTCAACCTGCGCATCAACGACCGCTTCTTCCGCCTGGCCGATATCGCCGATATCGAGCGCGGCTACCGCGACCCACCTTCGCCGATGTTCCGCTACAACGGCCAGACCGCCATCGGCCTGGCGGTGGGCATGAAGGCCGGGGGCAACATCCAGGTGTTCGGCCAGTTGCTCAAGGAAAAGATGGACCGCATCGTCACCGAGCTGCCGGTGGGGGTCGGGGTGCACACGGTTTCCGACCAGGCGGTGGTGGTGAAAGAGGCGGTCGGCGGCTTTACCAGCGCGCTATTCGAGGCGGTGGTGATCGTACTGGCAGTGAGCTTCGTCAGCCTCGGCGTGCGCGCCGGGCTGGTGGTGGCGTGCTCGATCCCGCTGGTGTTGGCCATGGTGTTCGTGTTCATGGAGTACAGCGGTATCACCATGCAGCGTATTTCCCTGGGCGCGCTGATCATCGCCCTGGGGCTGCTGGTGGACGATGCGATGATCACCGTGGAGGTGATGGTCACGCGCCTGGAAATGGGCGAGAGCAAGGAAGACGCGGCCACCTTCGCCTACACCTCCACCGCGTTCCCCATGCTCACCGGCACCTTGGTGACGGTGGCCGGCTTCGTGCCGATCGGCCTGAACGCAAGCTCTGCAGGCGAGTACACCTACACCTTGTTCGCGGTGATTGCCGTGGCGCTGCTGGTGTCCTGGGTGGTGGCGGTGTTCTTCGCCCCGGTGCTGGGCGTGCATATCCTCGACAGCGGCAAGCTCAAGGCCCACGACGCCGAGCCAGGGCGGGTCGGGCGGGCCTTCGAGGGCGGGCTGCTGTGGTGCATGCGCCACCGCTGGCTGACCATCATCGGCACCATCGTGCTGTTCGCGCTGTCGATCGTCAGCATGCGCTTCGTGCAGAACCAGTTCTTCCCCTCGTCCGACCGCCCGGAAATCCTCGTCGATATCAACCTGCCGCAGAACGCCTCGATCGAGGAAACCCGCAAGGTGGTCGACCGGCTGGAAGCGAAGATCAAGGACGACCCCGACCTGGTGCACTGGAGCACCTACATCGGCCAGGGTGCGATCCGCTTCTACCTGCCGCTCGACCAGCAGCTGCAGAACCCGTACTACGCCCAGCTGGTGATCGTCAGCAAGGGCCTGGAGGAGCGTGCCGGCATGATCGAGCGCTTGCAGAAGCTGCTGCGCGACGACTTCGTCGGCATCGGCAGCAACGTGCAGTCGCTGGAGATGGGCCCGCCGGTGGGGCGGCCGATCCAGTACCGGGTCAGCGGCAAGGACATCGACCAAGTGCGCAAGCACGCCATCGAGCTGGCCACGCTGCTCGACACCAACCCGCACATCGGCGAGATGATCTACGACTGGAACGAGCCCGGTAAGGTGCTGCGCGTGGAAATCGCCCAGGACAAGGCGCGCCAGCTGGGGCTGTCGTCCGAGGACGTGGCCAATGTGATGAACAGCATCGTCACGGGTGTGCCGGTGACCCAGGTGAACGACGACATCTACCTGGTAGACGTGATCGCCCGCGCCGAGGACAGCGAACGCGGCTCGCCGGAAACCTTGCAGAACTTGCAGATTCTCACGCCCAACGGCACCTCCATTCCGCTGCTGTCGTTCGCCACCGTGCGCTACGAGCTGGAGCAGCCGCTGGTGTGGCGACGCGACCGCAAGCCGACCATCACCCTCAAGGCCTCGGTGGCTGGCGAGATACAGCCCACCGACCTGGTGGCCCAGCTCAAGCCGAAGATCGACGAATTCGCCGCCAAGCTGCCGCCCGGCTATGAAGTGGCCACCGGCGGCACGGTGGAGGAGAGCGGCAAGGCCCAGGGGCCGATTGCCCAAGTGATTCCACTGATGCTGTTCCTGATGGCGACCTTCCTGATGATCCAGCTGCACAGCGTGCAGAAGCTGTTCCTGGTGGTCAGTGTGGCGCCGCTAGGGTTGATCGGCGTGGTGCTGGCGCTGGTGCCGACGGGCACGCCCATGGGCTTCGTGGCGATTCTCGGGATTCTTGCCCTGGCGGGCATCATCATTCGTAACTCGGTGATTTTGGTGACCCAGATCGACGAGTTCGAGGCTCAGGGCTACACGCCTTGGGACGCGGTGATGGAGGCGACCAACCATCGGCGTCGGCCGATCCTGCTCACTGCGGCGGCGGCCAGCCTGGGCATGATCCCCATTGCCCGCGAGGTGTTCTGGGGGCCGATGGCCTACGCGATGATCGGCGGCATCATCAGTGCAACGCTGCTGACGCTGTTGTTCCTGCCGGCGCTGTATGTGGCCTGGTACAAGATCCGCGAGCCGGAAAAACAAGCCTGAAGCACGACATCGCCCCCTCCCACAGGGGCGGTGGCGGGGCTTTGACTAATGGTTATATAAACATTCTTAAACAGTATTTTTAAGAATATCCGCGCCTCACTACTATTGCCTTCAAGCCAGGCGCCCATCCCCTTCGAACCCTGCCCGGCACCCCAATCCCCAGGAGAACGAGCATGAGCGCATCGCTGCGTAGCATCGACGGTCAGGACGAAGCCACCATTCTGCGTGAAATCCAGAGCGCCCTGCGCGACCTGCGTTTCGGCGCGGTGGAAATTACCGTGCACAACGCCCAGGTCGTGCAGATCGAGCGCAAGGAAAAGTTCCGCCTGCAACAGCCTGGCAACAAGTCCGGCTGATCACCGCATACACCCAACTAGAAAAATGCCAATCGGGAGCTTCACCATGTCCATCCGCCGTTATGCGCTCGCCGCCCTGGCCAGTGCTGTTTTTGCCGGTTCCGCGATCGCCAAGGACTACGAACTGCTCAACGTGTCCTACGACCCGACCCGCGAGCTGTACCAGCAGTACAACGCCGAGTTCATCAAGCACTGGCAGCAGACCCACCCGGACGACAAGGTGAAGATCCAGCAATCCCACGGCGGCTCGGGCAAGCAGGGTCGTGCGGTGATCGACGGCCTGCGCGCCGACGTGGTGACCCTGGCCCTGGCCGGCGACATCGACGAAATCGCCAAGCTCGGCAAGACCCTGCCTGAGGACTGGCAGAAGCGCCTGCCGCAAGCCAGCACCCCCTACACCTCGACCATCGTGTTCCTGGTGCGCAAGGGCAACCCGAAGAACATCAAGGACTGGGGCGACCTGATCAAGAAAGACGTCTCGGTCATCACCCCCAACCCGAAAACCTCCGGCGGTGCGCGCTGGAACTTCCTCGCCGCCTGGGCCTACGGCCTGAAGACCGGCGGTAGCGAAGACAAGGCCAAGGAATACGTGCAGGAGCTGTTCAAGCACGTGCCAGTGCTCGATACCGGCGCCCGCGGCTCGACCATCACCTTCGTCAACAACGGCCAGGGCGACGTGCTGCTGGCCTGGGAAAACGAAGCCTTCCTGGCGCTGAAGGAAGACGGTGGCACCGACAAGTTCGAAATCGTCGTGCCGTCGTTGTCGATCCTCGCCGAGCCGCCGGTAGCCGTGGTCGACAAGAACGCCGAGAAGAAAGGCAACACCGAGATCGCCACCGAGTACCTCAAGCACCTGTACAGCCCGGCTGGGCAGAAGATCGCCGCGCAGAACTTCTACCGTCCGCGTGACGAGAAGGTCGCCGCCGAATTCGGCCAGCAGTTCCCGAAACTGGACCTGGTAACCATCGACAAGGACTTCGGCGGCTGGAAAACTGCACAACCGAAGTTCTTCAACGACGGCGGTGTGTTCGACCAGATCTACCAGGCGCAGTGAAACAGCGGGGCTGCAACCAGCCCCCTGAATGCAACACCCTTCAGTAGCCTGCACCGGCCCGGGAGCGCTCCCGGGCTTCGTGCGTTCAACCAGGGACTTTTATGTCACGTCGCATTTCCCCCGTCATACCCGGCTTCGGGCTGACACTGGGCTACACCTTGGTGTACCTCAGCCTGATTGTGCTGATACCGCTGGCCGCCATGTTCGTGCATGCCGCCCAGCTGACCTGGGAGCAGTTCTGGAACATCGTCAGCGCGCCGAGGGTGCTTGCCGCCCTCAAGCTGAGTTTCGGTACCGCCCTGCTCGCCGCCATCATCAACGGCGTGATCGGTACCCTGCTGGCCTGGGTGCTGGTGCGCTACACCTTCCCGGGCCGCAAGGTCATCGAAGCGATGATCGACCTGCCATTCGCCCTGCCCACCGCCGTCGCCGGTATCGCCCTGACCGCCCTGTACGCGCCTGCGGGCTGGGTCGGCCAGTTCGCCACCGACCTGGGCTTCAAGATCGCCTACACCCCCCTGGGCATCACCCTGGCACTCACCTTCGTGACCCTGCCGTTCGTGGTGCGTACGGTGCAGCCGGTGCTTGCTGACATCCCCCGCGAAGTCGAAGAGGCGGCTGCCTGCCTGGGTGCAAAACCTTTGCAGGTGTTCCGTCACGTGCTGCTGCCAGCCTTGCTACCCGCTTGGTTGACCGGCTTCGCCCTGGCTTTTGCCCGGGGCGTGGGCGAGTACGGTTCGGTGATCTTCATCGCGGGCAACATGCCGATGAAGACCGAGATCTTGCCGCTGCTGATCATGGTCAAGCTCGACCAGTACGACTACACCGGCGCCACGGCCATCGGCGTGCTGATGCTGGTGGTTTCCTTCATCCTGCTGCTGCTGATCAACTTGTTGCAGCGGCGCATCGAAACCCCTTGAAGGAGGCCAGGCCCATGTCTTCGACTTCCATTGGCGCCAATGCCGCCGCCAACGCCGCCCGGCGTGGCAGCGCAACCTCGCGCCGCGTGCTGATCGGCCTTGGCTGGCTGGTGTTCGCGCTGTTCCTGTTGTTGCCGCTGGTGATCGTGGTGTCCCAGGCCCTGAAGAACGGCTTCGGCGTGTTCTTCGAGGCGATCTTCGAGCCCGACGCCTTGGCTGCCCTGAGGTTGACCCTGCTCGCCGTGGCCATCTCGGTGCCGCTGAACCTGGTGTTCGGCGTCAGCGCCGCCTGGTGCGTGAGCAAGTACAACTTCCGTGGCAAAAGCGTGCTGGTAACCTTGATCCGACGAACCAGAAGACGTACAAGCGCTGCGCGACAAGTACCAGATCCCGACCTTCGGCGCCGAAGG
>NZ_JBNNVR010000049.1:0-38834 GCF_050280645.1 Pseudomonas sp. NPDC089554 | reverse complement strand
CTCCATGAACGGCGTGCCGAACGGCAGGTCGGCCGGCAGCAGCTGGCGCCGGCGCAGGGCGTCGTCGAGGGTGCGCTGCTTGGCTTCGAGGTCGGGCTGAACCTGCGCGACAAGATCAAGCTCGGCGCCAGCGGCAAGATCGTCAGCGCCTTCGATATCGCCAGCGTGCTGGCCATCGGCGCGGACTGGGCCAACTCGGCGCGCGGCTTCATGTTCGCCATCGGCTGCATCCAGTCGCAAAGCTGCCACACCAACAAGTGCCCCACTGGCGTCGCCACTCAGGACGCCCTGCGCCAGCGCGCCCTGGTGGTGCCGGACAAAGCTCAGCGGGTGCTGAACTTCCACCATAACACCCTGCACGCCCTGGCCGAGATGCTCGCCGCCGCGGGCCTGGCACACCCTTCGCAACTGGAGGCCAAGCACCTGGTACGACGCATTTCGGCCACCGAGATCAAGCTGTTCTCGCAGATGCACGTGTTCCTCAAACCGGGTGAATTGCTCACCGGCGAAGTGGATGGACAGTTCTATTCACGCATGTGGCAACTGGCGCGAGCCGATAGCTTCGAGCCGCATAGCGAGGCCGCCTAAGCGCATGTGGGGCGGGTAAAACCGCCCTCATCGTCTTGGGCCCTTTCCAAACGCCCGTTTCCTACAAATTTTTCACCAATGCCGGTCAACGTCTAAGCTTCAGACAAGCAAGAAGAAAAACCCTTGGCCGGACTGAACACTATGGGCGCACTGTGGCAATCGGAACCAACCAGAACGGACGCACCCGAAATACCTCTGGCCGATGCCCCACAGCCGAAGACACCCCGTCAACGTCGCCTGTGGTGGCGGCTGATCCTGCTGATCGCATTGGTAGCCATCATTGCGATCGGCTTTGCCGTCTATGACGAAATCAACAACTCGAAGCTGCAATCGCGCGAGTTCAGCCGCCTTGCCGATACCCTCACCTACTCCCTGGAGCCCGGCCCCAGCGATGCCATCGTCTACCCCGGCGAAGGCCCGTTCGACAAGCGCCTGGGCTACAGCGCCCTGGGTGAATTCCTGCCACGGCTACTCAAGCGCGACTACCTGATCAGCGAGCAGGTACGCTTTTCCCCGGCGTTGATGCGCTATGTGGACCACGGCCTGTTCGTGCCCTACGTGGAGAAGATCCAGGCCGGGCTGTCGATCACCGACTGCCGTGGCGATGCCCTGTACCAGTACCACTACCCCCAGCACCTGTACCCCGACTTCCCGGCCATTCCCCCGGTGATCGTCAACAGCCTGCTGTTCATCGAAAACCGCGACCTGCTCGACCCCCAGGACCCACGCAACAACCCGGCAGTGGATTGGCCACGCTTCGCCAAGGCCGCCTATAGCCAGGTGGCCAAGTACCTGGCCCTGCCCGGCCAGTCGGCCGGCGGCAGTACCCTGGCGACCCAGCTGGAGAAGTACCGCCATTCACCGGACGGCTTGACCGTCTCTGGTGCCGAGAAGCTGCGCCAGATGTTCTCTGCCAGCGTGCGCGCCTACCAGGGCGGGGAAGACACTACAGAGGCGCGCCAGCGCATCGTGCGCGACTACCTCAACAGCGTGCCGCTGTCGGCAGTACCGGGGCATGGCGAGGTGCATGGCATGGCCGAGGGCCTGCGGGTGTGGTACGGCGCCGACTTCGACCAGGTCAACCAGGCCCTGACCTCCACTGCCAGCGACGAGAAAAGCCTGGCCGAACGCGGGCTGGCCCTGCGCCAGGTGCTGTCGCTGATGATCGCCCAGCGGCGCCCATCGCATTACCTGTCCAAGGGCCGCATCGAACTGGTGGAGCTGACCAACTCACACATCCGGGTGCTTGCCGCCAACGGCGTCATCGAAAAGCCACTGGCCGACGCCGCGCTAGCCAGCAAGGCGGTGTACCGCGACTGGGTGGCGCAACCGACCATCGTGCCGATCATCACCAACAAGGGCATCAGCCTGGCGCGCAACCGCCTGGCGGCCATGCTCAACCGCCCGCTGTACGACCTCGACCGCCTCGACCTGTCGGCCACCAGCACCTTGCAGGCCGACCTGCAAACCCAGGCCAGCCAATACCTGAAGAACCTCGCCGACCCCGAGTTCGCCGCGCAGATGGGCCTGATCGGCGAGCGCCTGCTCACCCCCAAGACCACCGACCAGGTGAGCTACAGCTTCACCCTGTTCGAGCGCACCGCCGATGGCTCGCGGGTGCGGGTGCAAACCGACAGCACCGACCAGCCCTTCGACATCAACGAAGGCAGCAAGCTGGAGCTGGGCTCCACCGCCAAGCTGCGGGTGCTGACCACCTACCTGGAGATCATCGCCGAGCTGCACGACAAGTACGCCGGCATGCCCGTGGCCGAGCTGAAGAAGGTCGAAGTGGCCGAGCTGGACCGCATCACCCAGTGGTCGCTGGAATGGCTGACGCAGAACAGCAAAAACCAGAGCCTCGACGCCATGCTCGACGCCGCCCTTGAGCGCAAGTACTCGGCCAACACCGGCGAGGCCTTCTTCACCGGCGGCGGCATGCACGTGTTCAACAACTTCCGCAAGGAAGACAACATCCGCAACCCGACCCTCAAGGACGCGCTGCGCGAATCGATCAACCTGCCGTTCATTCGCCTGATGCGCGACCTGGTGCGCTACGTCACCTACCAGCAGCCCTACAACCGCGAACCGATCCTGCGCAACGACGCCGACCCGCGCCGCCAGGAGTACCTGGCGCGCTTCGCCGACCGCGAGGGCACCAACTACCTGATGCGTTTCTGGCGCAAGTACCAGCGCAAGACCTCGCAGCAGCGCCTGGACACCTTCCTCGACAGCATGCGCGTCACCCCGCAGCGCCTGGCCGCCGTGCACCGCTACCTGTTCCCCGAGGCCGGCCAGGAAACCTTCAACGCCTTCGTGCGCGCCCACACCGCCAAGGACAAGATCGCCCTGGCCAAGCTCAGCGACGGGCGTCTGTCGGAGATGTATGCCGCCTACGGCCCGGGCAAGTACGACCTGCCCGACCAGGGCTATATCGCCAAGGTGCATCCACTGGATCTGTGGCTGCTCGGCTACCTGCTGAAGAACCCCAGCGCGACCATGACCGACATGGTCAATGCCAGCCGCTTCGAGCGCCAGGAGGTGTACAGCTGGCTGTTCAAGAGCCGCCACCAGGGCGCGCGCGACAGCCGCATTCGCACCATGGTCGAGATCGAGGCGTTCCTCGATATCCACCAGCGTTGGAAGCGCGTGGGCTACCCGTTCGACCACCTGGTGCCATCGCTGGCCACCGCCATCGGCAGCTCCGGCGACCGCCCGGCGGCGTTGTCCGAACTGGTCGGGATCATCCAGAACGATGGCGTGCGCCTGCCGACCCTGCGCATCGACACCCTGCACTTCGCCGCCAACACGCCCTATGAAACCAAGCTGATCAGCGACCCGGACCGCGGCCAGCGGATTCTCAAGGTCGAGGTGGCGCGGGCGCTGAAGGGTGCCATGTCGCAGGTGGTCGATGCCGGTACCGCGCGGCGTATCTCCGGCAGTTTCAAGCTGCACGACGGCACCTTGCTGGTGATGGGCGGCAAGACCGGCACCGGCGACAACCGCCTGCAAAGCTATGGCGCCGGGGGGCGGTTGATCGGCTCGCGCTCGCTGAACCGCACCGCCACCTTCGTGTTCTTCCTCGGCGAACACCACTTCGGCACCCTCACCGCCTTCGTGCCAGGGCGCTCGGCGGAGACCTTCACCTTCACCTCGGCATTGCCGGTGCAGGTGCTCAAGGGTATGGCGCCGATCCTCATGCCGTACCTGGAGCCGGGAAATGCCAACGAATGCAAGCCGCCGCAACTGGCGGCCGGGCCGGTCACATCAGCCCACGCATCGAATTAGTTGATGATAATCATCTGCATTTAGAGTCTTGTGTTTAGATATATCGCGAGTAATATCTTGAGATATATCTAAACGCGGAGCCTCGTTCATGCGTGACCATTCCCACCACGACCCATTCGAGCGCCGCCCTGGCCGGGGCGAGCGCGGCCCGCGGGTCTTCGCCCCGGGTGACCTGAAGCTGCTGATGCTGTCGATGCTGGCCGAGCAACCCGGCCATGGCTACGACCTGATCCGCCAGATCGAGAACCTGTTCGACGGCAGCTACAGCCCCAGCCCCGGGGTGATCTACCCCACCCTCAACTTCCTCGAAGAAGCCGAGCTGATCACAGGGCAAGCGCAAGGCAGCAAGCGCCTGTACGTGATTACCGACGCCGGCCGCCAAGCGCTGGGTGAACAGGCAGTGGCCCTCGACGGCGTGCGCATGCGTATCGAAGTGAGCAAGCGCGCGCTGCGTGGCCACGACCGCCCGCCGGAAATCCACGAAGCCGTGGGCAACCTGCGCCATGCCCTGCACATGCACAGCGGCCACTGGACGCCCGAGGAAATCCAGCGGGTCCGCGACCTGCTCAACGAAACCGCCAAGGCCATCGCTTCGGGGCCTGCGGTGCCCGTTCAGGAGAACACCCCATGAGCGAGACCATTCACCGCGTCAACCACGAGATCAAACAGCGCCGCCTGCACGTGCTGCGGGTAACCGAGCTGACCCCACGCATGCGCCGCATCACCCTGGGCGGCCCCGAGCTGGCCGGTTTCACCAGCCTTGGCAGCGACGACCACATCAAGCTGCTGTTCGCCCTGAACGATGAAGAGCGCCAGGCCATCGACGCTCGCAGCCTGGGACGCGACGGGGCCGCGCGCCCGACCATGCGCGAATACACCCCGCGGCGTATCGACTTGGCGGCCAACGAGCTGGACATCGACTTCGTACTGCATGGCGACGGCCCGGCCTCGACCTGGGCGGCCCAGGCCAAGCCGGGGCACACGTTGGATATCGCCGGGCCGCGTGCCTCGATGGTGGTGCCGGACATCTTCGACAGCTACCTGCTGGTGGGCGACGAAACGGCGATACCCGCCATCGCCCGGCGCCTTGAACAATTGCCCGCGGGCCGCCAGGTGCTGGCAGTGATCCAGGTCGAGGACGAACAGGAGCGCCAGCCGCTGGTGAGCGCGGCGCAGGTGGAGGTGATCTGGGTACGTCGGCATGACGAAGACTTGCTGGCGCTGCTGCGCAACCTGGCACTGCCGCAAGGCAAGCTGTATGGCTGGGTAGCACTGGAGAAAGGCCTGACCCGACAGGCCAAGGCGCTGCTGCTGGAGAAGGGTGTGGCAGAAGACGCACTCAAGGCCGCAGCCTACTGGCGCCAGGATGGCACTGCAGACGACGCGTGAAACAAGATGACAGTATCGGCCCTGCGGGGCCTGGTACTGTGTCAAGACACCCGCCGCCCCCACCAGCGATCCACTCCGATCACCAGCAAGCCAATCCCCCAGAACCCCGCCAACACCCCCAGCGCGTTCAACAGCACCTGCCCATACCCCAGGCTGGCGACATCGATGAACGGGTACGGGTACACCCCGATCTCATGCCCACGCCACAGCGCGAACAGGAAGTACACCAGCGGATACAGGCTCCACGCGCCCAGGTGCCAGAGCCGCAGGTGGCCCTTGGGCACCTCGATACACCAATACAACACGAACACCAGCGGCATCACGTCGTGCAGCAGTTCATCGGCCAACCATTGCCAGCCCTGCGGCTGCCACAGGTGGCGCAGCAGCAAGCTGTAGGCCAGCGCCACCAGCACGATGCTCACGGCCACTCCCGAGCTCACCAGCGGTGACAGGAACCATCGCCTGGCCGCCGACTCGCGGCCAAACGCCGCCTGGCTCAGCACCGTTGCCACCAGGGTATTGGTCAGTACCGTGAAGTAACCGAACAGGTTCACCAGCCCGCCGATCAGGCTGGCCTGCTCCTGCCAGCGCGCGATCAGCACCAGGTACAGCTGGATGCTCAGCCCCACCCAGCCAAGGCAGGCGGCCAGGCTTAGCCAAGGGCGCTGCACCCTCAAGCCTTGCGCTGCAACTTCACATACAACTGCTCGACCTTTTCCCGGGCCCAGGGGGTCTTGCGCAGGAAAGTCAGGCTCGACTTGATGCTCGGGTCGCTCTTGAAGCAACGAATGTCGATGCGCTCGGCCAGGCCTTGCCATTGGTAGTGGGCCACCAGCTCGGTGAGGACCTGCTCCAGCGTCTTGCCGTGTAGCGCGTTGTGTTGGGCCGTGCTCATGCCAGTGCTCCCGCTGAGAAAGATGCGCACCTTACACGAGTGTAGTGGGCTGCGCCGCCCCTCTGGCCAGCGGGCTGAATTCGTGCTGAAATATAAACGTTACATTATAACAATGCATTCAAACCTTACCCTTCCACGGAACGTCACGATGCTCGCCCTGCGCCTTTCCCCCCTCGCCGCCGCCCTCTGGCTGGCCGCTTCGCCCAGCCAGGCGGTAGAACTGGAACCCCAGGTCATTACCGCCAACCCTCTCGGCAGCCAACAGCTGGCCACCCCCACCACGGTGCTCGAAGGCGACAGCCTGTTGCAGCAGCAACACGGCAGCCTCGGCGAGACCCTGAACAAGCAACCCGGGGTTGCCTCCACCTGGTTCGGCCCAGGCGCCAGCCGCCCGGTCATCCGGGGCCTGGACGGCGACCGCATTCGCATCCTGCGCAATGGCGTGGGCGCCCTGGACGCGTCGTCGCTGTCCTATGACCATGCCGTGCCGCTGGACCCGGTGAGCGTCGAGCGCATCGAGATCGTCCGCGGCCCCGCCGCATTGCTGTACGGCGGCAACGCCATCGGCGGGGTGGTCAACACCTTCGACAACCGCATCCCCGACGCGCCCATCGAAGGTATCCACGGCGCGGGCGAGCTGCGCTACGGCGGTGCCGACACCACCCGCAGCAGCGCCGGCAAGCTCGAGGCAGGCAACGGCACCTTCGCACTGCACCTGGATGCCAACAGCCGCCAGTTCAACGACCTGCGCATTCCCGGCTACGCCCGCAGCTCCAAGGTGCGCGACGCCGACGAGCCGGGCAGCAAGCACCGCCTGGAAAACAGCGATGGCCGCCAGGACGGCGGTGCGGTCGGCGGTTCCTACCACTGGGACCATGGCTATGCGGGTCTTTCCTACAGCGGCTATGACAGCAACTACGGCTCGGTGGCCGAACCCGGCGTGCGCCTGGACATGCAACAAGACCACTACGCCTTCGCCTCGGAACTGCGCGACCTCGAAGGCCCGTTCAGCTCGGTCAAGCTCGACGCTGGCTACACCGACTACCAGCACCGTGAAATCGAATCGGGCGAGGTGCATACCACCTTCAAGAACAAGGGCTACGAGGCCCGCATCGAAGCCCGCCACCAGCCGATCGGGCCGCTGGAGGGCGTCATCGGTGCCCAGGTCAGCCGCAACGAATTCTCTGCCCTTGGCGAGGAAGCGTTCGTGCCGCACACCGACACCGACAGCCTGGCGCTGTTCCTGCTCGAGCAGTGGCAGGCCACCGAGCGCCTGAACCTGAGCCTGGGCGCACGCTTGGAACACACCCGGGTAGAGCCGGATGCCAAGGGCAACGAAACCTTCGCCAACGCCGACAGCAACAGCAGCTTCAATGCCATCAGCCTGTCCTCCGGTGCGGTGTACCAGCTCGACCCGGTCTGGGCACTGGCCGCCAGCCTCGGCTACACCGAACGTGCGCCGACCTTCTACGAGCTGTACGCCAACGGTGCGCACGTCGCCACCGGTGCCTACGAGGTGGGCGACCCAAACCTGAACAAGGAGAAGGCGATTTCCGGCGACCTGGCCCTGCGTTTCGACAATGGCACCCACAAGGGCAGCGTGGGGGTGTTCTACAGCCATTTCCGCAACTACATCGGCCTGATCGGCAGCGGCAACCTGCGCGAAGGGCATGACCATGGCGACGAGGACGACCATGACCACGACCACGAACTGCCCGAGTACCTGTACCAAGGTGTACGTGCACGCTTCTACGGCATCGAGGCCCAAGACCGCTGGCAACTGGTGGAAAACCGCTATGGCAGCTTCGCCCTGGAGCTGTCCGGCGACTACACCCGTGCCAAGAACCTCGACAGCGGCGAGCCACTGCCACGCATCGCCCCCCTGCGCCTGAACAGCGGCCTGGTATGGGAGCGCAACCGCTGGCAAGCGCGCGTCGACGTACAGCATGCCGCCTCGCAACGCCGCAAACCGGCCAACGAAACCGGCACCGATGGCTACACCACCCTGGGCGCCAGTCTCGGCTACCGCTTCGATATCGGCCAAAGCGAGTGGCTGGCCTTCGTGCGCGGCGAAAACCTGACCGACCAGACCGTGCGCTATGCCAGCTCGATCCTGCGCGACATCGCACCGGCGCCGGGGCGCAGCGTGGAAGTCGGGTTGCGTACTAGCTTCTAGGGTTTGTATGAAAAGTCGCCGAGCGGCGATCCTGCAAGGCGAAAACAGGCGAGGAACGGCCGGGGTCGCGCCCGACTTGACTGGTTGTCAATGAGCATTCCGACCGGGCTGGCGCACCAGCCTGTTTTCAACGCAGCAGGATCGTCGCGCAGGCACTTTTCGTACAAAGCCTAAGGCATACCAATACCAATCGAACGGCTATCAAAGCAGGGGGTCAATGGCCTGAAAGGGGAATATCGCGCCGGGTGCTACTACAGTAATTCGTAGGAAAGTTCGGCAGGAAAAGGAGACACTGCGATGAGCACCGACGGAGCCAAGAAGGGCAGTCGCTGGCTACCGCGCCTGGTCGGCGTGCTGTTGCTGCTGATGGGCCTGGCCTTGCTGGCAGGCGGCATCAAGCTGAGCCAGTTGGGCGGCTCGGTCTACTACCTGGTGGCCGGTATCGGTTTCATCCTGTCAGGCATCCTGCTCATCGCCCTGCGGCGTATCGGCATTGGCCTGTATGCCTTGGTCCTGCTGGGCAGCACGGTCTGGGCCCTGTGGGAAGTGGGCCTGGACTGGTGGCAACTGGTGCCGCGCCTGGCCATCTGGTTCGCCCTCGGTGTGGTCTTGCTGCTGCCGTGGGCGCGTCGCCCTCTGGTCGGCCCGTCCTCGAAGGTCAATGTTGCGCTGCTGGCCGTCGCCGTGGTCGCCTCCGGGGCCACGGCCATCGCCAGCCAGTTCACCCACCCCGGCGAAGTCTTCGGCGTATTGGGCCGCGACAACAGCGAAATGGCCAGCGCCGCGCCCGCCATGCCCGACGGCGAATGGCAGGCTTATGGCCGTACCGAATACGGCGACCGTTACTCCCCCCTGCGCCAGATCACCCCGCAGAACGTCTACCGCCTCGAGGAAGCCTGGCGCATCCGCACTGGCGACCTGCCCAGCGACAACGACCCGCTGGAGCTGACCAACCAGAACACCCCGCTGAAGGTCAACGGCATGCTCTACGCCTGCACCGCGCACAGCCGCGTGCTGGCCCTGGACCCAGACACCGGCGCCGAGATCTGGCGCTTCGACCCACAGGTGAAAAGCCCGGTAGGCACCTTCAAGGGCTTCGCCCACATGACCTGCCGTGGCGTCTCGTACTACGACGAGAACCGCTACGTCAGCCGCGACGGCAGCCCGGCCCCGAAAATTTCCGAGGCGGGCCAGGCCGTGGCTATCGCCTGCCCGCGCCGCCTCTACCTGCCCACCGCCGACGCCCGCCTGATCGTACTCAACGCCGACAACGGCAAGGTCTGCGAAGGCTTCGCCAACCAGGGCGTGATCGACCTCACCCGCGGTATCGGCCCGTTCACCGCTGGCGGCTACTATTCCACCTCGCCCGCAGCCATCACCCGCGACCTGGTGATCATCGGCGGCCATGTCACCGACAACGAGTCGACCAACGAACCCTCCGGCGTGATCCGCGCCTACGACGTACACGACGGTCGCCTGGTGTGGAACTGGGACAGCGACAACCCCAACGACACCAAGCCCCTGGCCGACGGCAAGACCTACAGCCGCAACTCGGCCAACATGTGGTCGATCGCCAGCGTCGATGAAGACCTGGGGCTGATCTACCTGCCCCTGGGCAACCAGACTCCCGACCAGTGGGGCGGCAACCGCACCCTGGGCGCAGAAAAATACAGCGCCGGCCTCGTCGCCCTGGACCTGGCCACCGGCAAGGCACGCTGGAACTACCAGTTCACCCACCACGACCTGTGGGACATGGACGTCGGCAGCCAGCCAACCCTGGTGCACCTGAAGACCGACGATGGCATCAAGCCTGCGGTGATCGTGCCGACCAAGCAAGCCAGCCTGTACGTGCTCGACCGCCGCGATGGCACGCCGATCGTGCCGATCCACGACGTGCCGGTCCCCCAGGGTGCCGTGGAAGGCGACCGCACCGCCGCCACCCAGCCCCGCTCCGAGCTCAACCTGCTCGGCCCGGAACTGACCGAACGCGCCATGTGGGGCGCCACGCCGTTCGACCAGATGCTGTGTCGCATCCAGTTCCGCAGCCTGCGCTACGAAGGCCAGTACACACCGCCGTCCGAGCAGGGTTCGCTGATCTACCCCGGCAACGTCGGCGTGTTCAACTGGGGCAGCGTGTCGGTCGACCCGGTGCGCCAACTGCTGTTCACCTCGCCTAACTACATGGCCTTCGTGTCGAAGATGGTGCCGCGCGACCAGGTGGCCGCAGGCAGCCAGCGCGAAAGCGAGACCAGCGGTGTGCAGCCCAACAGCGGCGCACCCTATGCCGTGACCATGCACCCGTTCATGTCGCCACTGGGCGTGCCTTGCCAGGCGCCGGCCTGGGGCTATGTAGCGGCCATCGACCTGTTCACCAACAAGGTGCTGTGGAAGCGCAAGAACGGCACCACCCGTGACAGCACCCCGATCCCGATCGGCCTGCCGCTGGGTGTGCCGAGCATGGGCGGCTCGATCGTCACTGCCGCAGGCCTGGGCTTCCTTAGCGGCACGCTGGACCAGTACCTGCGTGCCTATGACGTGCACGACGGCAAGGAGCTATGGAAAGCGCGCCTGCCAGCAGGCGGCCAGGCCACACCGATGACCTACACCGGCAAGGACGGCAAGCAATATGTGCTGGTGACCGCCGGCGGCCACGGCTCGCTGGGCACGCGGATGGGCGACTACATCATCGCTTACAAACTTGCCGACTAATGCGCCTAAAGAATCGCCACACCCCCTGTAGGAGCGGGCTTGCCCGCGAAGAAGTCACTGCGGTGTATGGCTAGGGCGTTGCCCTGGTTCGCGGGCGAGCCCGCTCCTACAGGGAGTGCGTTGCTCTTTAGCGCGGCACCATCACTGACAAAACACCCACTTCGTCTACCATTGAAACGCTTCCCCTCCCGCCCCATCTAAGCACCATAGTCATTCACGCAGGTGCCCCATGAGCGACCAGCAGGATTTCCCGGAACACCCCGACGAACACAGCGAAGTCGAACACCTCGACGCCCAGGCCGCCCCTGGTCATGCCCTGGCACTGCCCGGCCAGCAGCTGCCGGACAAGGTCTACGTCATCCCGATCCACAACCGCCCATTCTTCCCGGCCCAGGTATTGCCGGTGATCGTCAATGAAGAGCCCTGGGCGGAAACCCTCGACCTGGTCGCCAAGACGCCGCACCACGCCCTGGCGCTGTTCTTCATGGACACCCCACCGGCCGACCATCGCCACTTCGACACCCAGGCGCTGCCGGAGTACGGCACCCTGGTCAAGGTGCACCACGCCAGCCGCGAAGGCGGCAAGCTGCAATTCGTCGCCCAGGGCCTGACCCGCGTGCGCATCCGCACCTGGCTCAAGCACCACCGCCCGCCGTACCTGGTGGAAGTGGAATACCCACGCCAACCCACCGAGCCCAACGACGAGGTCAAGGCCTACGGCATGGCGCTGATCAATGCGATCAAGGAGCTGCTGCCGCTCAACCCGCTGTACAGCGAAGAACTGAAGAACTACCTCAACCGCTTCAGCCCCAACGACCCCTCGCCCCTCACCGACTTCGCCGCCGCGCTCACCTCGGCCACCGGCAACCAGTTGCAGGAAGTGCTCGACTGCGTGCCCATGCTCAAGCGCATGGAGAAGGTGCTGCCGATGCTGCGCAAGGAAGTCGAGGTGGCACGCCTGCAGAACGAGATTTCCGCCGAGGTGAACCGGCAGATCGGCGAGCACCAGCGCGAGTTCTTCCTCAAAGAGCAGCTCAAGGTCATCCAGCAAGAGCTGGGCCTGACCAAGGACGACCGCAGCGCCGACGTCGAGCAATTCCAGCAGCGCCTGGAGGGCAAGACACTGCCGGACGCCGCCAAAAAGCGCATCGACGAGGAAATGGGCAAGCTGGCGATCCTCGAGACCGGCTCGCCCGAGTACGCCGTCACCCGCAACTACCTGGACTGGGCCACCGCCCTGCCCTGGGGCGTGTATGGCGACGACAAGCTCTACCTCAAGCATGCGCGCAAGGTGCTCGACCAGCACCATGCGGGCCTGGACGACATCAAGGAACGTATCCTCGAGTTCCTCGCGGTCGGCGCCTGGAAAGGCGAGATCAGCGGCTCGATCGTGCTGCTGGTGGGCCCGCCCGGCGTGGGCAAGACCAGCATCGGCAAGTCCATCGCCGAGTCCCTGGGTCGGCCGTTCTACCGCTTCAGTGTCGGCGGCATGCGCGACGAAGCGGAGATCAAGGGCCACCGCCGCACCTACATCGGCGCCCAACCGGGCAAGCTGGTGCAGGCGCTGAAGGACGTGGAGGTAATGAACCCGGTGATCATGCTCGACGAGATCGACAAGATGGGCCAGAGCTACCAGGGCGACCCGGCCTCGGCGCTGCTGGAAACCCTGGACCCGGAGCAGAACGTCGACTTCCTCGACCACTACCTGGACCTGCGCCTGGACCTGTCCAAGGTGCTGTTCGTGTGTACCGCCAACACCCTGGACTCGATCCCAGGCCCCCTGCTCGACCGCATGGAAGTGATTCGCCTGTCGGGCTACATCACTGAAGAAAAACTGGCCATCGCCAAGCGTCACCTGTGGCCCAAGCAGCTGGAGAAGGCCGGCGTGTCCAAGGCCAGCCTGAGCATCAGCGACAGTGCCCTGCGCCTGGTGATCGAAGGCTATGCCCGCGAAGCTGGCGTGCGCCAGTTGGAGAAACAGCTGGGCAAGCTGGTGCGCAAGGCGGTGCTCAAGCTGCTGGAGAACCCCGACGCCAAGTTGAAGATCGGCGCCAAGGACCTGGAAGCAGCCCTGGGCATACCGGTGTTCCGCAGCGAGCAGGTGCTGGCCGGCAAGGGCGTGATCACCGGCCTGGCCTGGACCAGCATGGGCGGCGCCACGTTGCCCATCGAAGCCACGCGTATCCACACCCTGAACCGCGGCTTCAAGCTGACCGGCAAGTTGGGTGAGGTAATGAAGGAGTCCGCCGAAATCGCCTACAGCTACGTGAGTTCCAACCTCAAGCAGTACGGTGGCGACCCCGGTTTCTTCAATGAGGCCTTCATTCACCTACATGTACCGGAAGGCGCCACGCCCAAGGATGGCCCTAGTGCTGGCGTCACCATGGCCAGCGCCTTGCTGTCACTGGCTCGCGACCAGGCGCCGAAGAAAGGCGTGGCCATGACCGGCGAGCTGACCCTCACCGGGCAGGTGCTGCCGATCGGCGGCGTGCGGGAAAAAGTGATCGCCGCCAAGCGGCAGAAGATCTTCGAGCTGATCTTGCCGGAGGCCAACCGTGGCGATTTCGAGGAGCTGCCGGACTACTTGCGTGAAGGGCTGACCGTGCACTTCGCCAAGCGCTTCGCCGACGTGGCGAAAGTGTTGTTCTGAGGCACCCGGTTCCTTCAGGGCCCATTCGCGGGCCCTGAAGGACCACACAAACTCGCATCCGCATCGGTTATCCTCAGGCCATCGCCCGCCTCAGGAGCCCCCATGACCTACGCCCGCCTATTGCTCCCCCTGAGCCTTGCCCTGCTCGCCGCCTGCGCCCAGCACCCGCGGCAATCCGTCGAGCTGGACGCCGAGAGCGAATGCCCTCAACGTCTGCAAGTCGGCCAGACCCTGACCCTCAGCCTGCCCAGCAACCCCACCACTGGCTACCGCTGGAGCGTGCAGAATGCCGCACCGAACGTGCTACGCAGCCTTGGCCCCGAGGTCTATAACAGCCCCGAAGAAGCCGGCATCGTTGGCAGTGCCGGGGTTTCAACCTGGCGCTTCCAGGCCACCGCTCCCGGCGAAGGCCAATTGTTGGTGGTCTACCAACAACCTTGGGCCCCCGAAGTGCAGCCCGTGCAAACCTTCGATTGCGCCATTCGGGTGAAATGACCGGCAGCGTCGGTCAGTCGGCCATGCATCCTTGGCGCGGTTTGGCTAGAATGCCGCCCCTCGATTCTGCCCGTTGAACCTGGACCTGCCGTGAGCAAAGAACCCGACCGCCTATTCGCCCAACCCCTGGAGCAGGTACCCGACTTCGTCTTCAACGAAGACGTGGTGCGCGTGTTCCCGGACATGATCAAGCGCTCGGTGCCCGGCTACCCGACCATCGTCGAGAACCTCGGCGTGCTCGCCGCACGTTTCGCCCAGCCGAACACCGCCCTGTACGACCTCGGCGCCTCACTGGGTGCAGTGACCCAGTCGCTGCGCCGCCACGTGCGCGCCGAAGGTTGCCGGGTGATCGCCGTGGACAACTCCGCGGCCATGGTGGAACGCTGCCGCCAGTACCTCACCGCCCAGGACTCGATGTTCCAGGAACTGCTGCCGGTGCAGGTGCTGGAAGCCGATATCCTGGCCTTGCCGTTGCAGCCGGCCTCGGTCGTGGCGATGAACTTCACCTTGCAGTTCATCGCCCCCGAACAGCGCCTGGCGCTGCTCGGCACCATCCGCCAGGCACTGCTGCCAGGCGGTGCCTTGATTCTTTCGGAAAAACTGCGCTTCGCCGACGACCAGGAACAGGCGCTGCTCAACGACCTGCACCTGGACTTCAAGCGCGCCAACGGCTACAGCGACCTGGAAATCGCCCAGAAGCGCAGTGCCATCGAAAACGTGATGAAACCCGACACCCTTGAAGCCCATCGCGAGCGACTGCACGCCGCCGGGTTCTCCAAGGTGGTGCCGTGGTTCCAATGCCTGAACTTCGCCTCGCTGATTGCCCTGCCATGATCGACCTCTCCCCCCTCGTCCGCCGCCTGGCGGGCACCCCGCTGGCAGCCTGGTCGCAGGGCCTGTCTGCGCAACTCGAAGCCAAGCTTGAGAAAGGCCATGGCGACCTCGACCGCTGGCGCGGCGCGCTGCAAGCCTTGCCCGAGCTACAACCGAGCGAAATAGACCTGGCCGACGCCCTGCGCCTGGACAGCGACTGCGACGACGCCACCCGCGCGCAACTGCGCGCCGCACTGATGGGCCTTTCGCCCTGGCGCAAAGGGCCGTTCGAGCTGTTCGGCGTGCATGTCGACACCGAGTGGCGCTCGGACTGGAAATGGTCGCGGGTCGCCCCGCACCTGGACCTGGCCGGCAAGCGCGTGCTCGACGTAGGCTGCGGCAACGGCTACTACCAGTGGCGCATGCTCGGCGCCGGCGCCGACATGGTCATCGGCGTAGACCCGAACTGGTTGTTCTTCTGCCAGTTCCAGGCCGTACAGAAATACCTGCCGGAGCTGCCCGCCTGGCACCTGCCCTTCGCCCTGGAAGAGCTGCCCGCCAACCTCGAAGGCTTCGACACGGTGTTCTCCATGGGCGTGTTCTACCACCGCCGCTCACCCATCGAGCACCTGCTGGCGCTCAAGGACTGCCTGGTCAAGGGCGGTGAACTGGTGCTGGAAACCTTGGTGATCGAAGGCGATGAAAGCCAGGTGCTGGTGCCAGAAGATCGCTACGCGCAGATGCGCAACGTATGGTTCCTGCCGTCGGTACCGGCCTTGGAGCGCTGGTTGCGGCGGGCGGGCTTCAGCGATGTGCGCTGCGTGGACGTGAGCGTGACCAGCATCGAGGAACAACGCAGCACCGACTGGATGCGCTACCAGTCGCTCGGCGACTTCCTCGACCCCAACGACCACAGCCGCACGATCGAAGGGCTGCCAGCGCCGCGCCGCGCTACCTTGCTGGCGCGTAAATAAAACAGGCGCCCCTAGGGGCGCCCAAACCTCCCTGCACTACCGGAGCGCAGTGGCGCAGGGGCGTGCAGTCAATCCTTGGCCACCTGGCGGGCCTTTTCGTGCGGTTGCTGGCGCGTGCTCTCGGCGACGGCTTTTTGCCGGTCGCCATGCAGTCGCTGCTGGTCCTCGCGGAACGCCGCCCAGAACTGCTGGGAGCGCTCGGCGCCGCCCTCGGCCAGCGCCGTGGAGCTGCCCAGGGCGAGGATCGCCAGCAGCAGGTATTTGCTCAGGTTCATCGTGCTTGCCTCGTAGTCGCATTTCAGACAGCGCCATCCTAGGCCGGGCAAGCTAACGCGAAGGTGAGCCGCACATTACAGTGCTGCAAGGCTCGCCTTGCGAGGGGGCAGGCCTTTCAGGCACATGACCCGAACATTACAAATTTGCAATCTGCGCAACCGCCACCACGCCATGGCGTAACATCCTGCCCCTTGACCCTGAACCCGCTACAAGGTCGAGAATCACGACCTTTCTCCTGCCGAGCCCGCTCCCCATGCGCCTACTGATCGTCGAGGACGAACCCCGCACCGCGGACTACCTGCAACAAGGCCTGCGCGAAAACGGCTACGTGGTCGATTGCGCCCACACCGGCACCGACGGCCTGCACCTGGCCCGCCAGCACGCCTATGACCTGGTGATCCTCGACGTCAACCTGCCTGAACTGGACGGCTGGGGCGTCCTGCAACGGCTGCGCGCCGAGTCGTCCACGCGCATCATGATGCTCACCGCCCACGGCCGCCTGGCCGACCGGGTCAAGGGCCTGGACCTGGGCGCCGACGACTACCTGCTCAAGCCGTTCGAATTCCCCGAGTTGCTGGCGCGTATCCGCAGCCTGCTGCGACGCACCGACCAGCACCTGCAACCCAGCACCCTGAAAGTGGCGGACCTCGAGCTCGACCCCGGCCGTCATCGCGCCTGGCGCGCCGGGCAGCGCATCGACCTCACCGCCAAGGAGTTCGCCCTTCTGCACCTCTTGATGCGCCAGAGCGGCGAGGTGCTGTCGCGCACGCAGATCATCTCGCTGGTGTGGGACATGAACTTCGATTGCGACACCAACGTGGTAGAGGTGTCGATCCGTCGCCTGCGGGCGAAGATCGACGACCCGTTCGAAGACAAGCTCATCCATACCCTGCGTGGTGTTGGCTATGTACTCGAGGCACGTGCGTGAGAAACACCAGCCTGTCCTTGCGCCTGGGCCTTTCAGTCACCCTGATGGGCGCAGCGCTGGTTTTGCTACTGGCGTGCCTTGCTGTGTTCGCCCTCGACCACGAACTGGACAGCCGCGCCCACCGCGACCTGGCGCGCAAGATGCTGCAGGTCGAACATAACTTGCGCGTCGATCTGCGCAGCGGCGACCTGGCCGCTCGCGCCCACCCGCTGCTCGACCTGGTGATGGGCCATGACAATCTCAGCCTCAACGTGCTCGCCACGAGCAGCCGCCACCCGCCGCTGCTGAGCCTGGGGCCTGCGCTACAGGCCGAAACCTTGCGCCAGCTCGAGGTCGGTGAACAGCTGGCGTTCCGTTCCTGGAAAGACGGCGAAGGCCGCGAGTTGCTCAGCGCCAGCCGCCTGATGCGCCTGCGCGACGACACCCCGGTACGCGTCACCATGACCCTCGACCGCGCCGACGACAACGCACTGTTGCAGGCCTACCTGAACTCCACCCTGCTGGCCCTGCCGGTGCTGTTGCTGCTGATCGGCTTCGCGGCCTGGAAGCTGGTGCAACGCGGCCTGAGCCCGCTGCGCCGGTTCCGGCGCATTGCCGGGCAGGTCTCGGCCCAAACGCTGACCCATCGCTTGCCAGGCAGCGGCCTGCCCCAGGAACTGGCCGAGCTTGCGGCCAGCATCAACGTCATGCTCGACCGCCTCGACCAGGGCGTGCGCCAGCTGTCGCAGTTCTCCGACGACCTGGCCCACGAGCTGCGCACCCCCATCAGCAACCTGATGGGCAAGGCCCAGGTCACCCTGGGGCGCGAGCGGGACAGCGCACACTACCGCGAAGCGCTGGAAGACAGCATCGAGGAACTGACCCGGCTGAACCGCATCATCAACGACATGCTGTTCCTCGCCCAGGCCAGCCAGCCCCAGGCCGAAATCACCCTCAAGCCACTGGCGCTGGCAGACGAGGTGGCCCGGGTGGGCGAGCTGTTCGCCTTCAGTGCCGAGCTCAAGGACATCGAACTGCATGTGCAGGGCTGGGGCACGGCGATGGTCGACCGGTTGATGCTGCAACGGGCGCTGTCCAACCTGTTGAGCAATGCCATACGCCACAGCCCTGATGGGCAGGTGGTGGAGGTAGGTGTCGAGCGGCATGGCGGCGAGGTGTGGCTGTGGGTGGAGAACCAGGGCGCAGGGATCGCCCAGGAACATCTGCCGCAACTATTCGAGCGTTTCTATCGGGTGGGGTGTGGGCGGTCGCGGCTGGAGGGCGGTACTGGGTTGGGGTTGGCGATCGTGGCTTCGATCATGCAACTGCATGGTGGGCGGGTTGAGGTGAGCAGCCTGCCGCAGGGGCCTACGCGGTTTACCTTGGTGTTTCAGTCAGAGTGATGCCGCCTGTGTCGGCCTCTTCGCGGCGGTTCGGCGCGAAGAGGCCGACACGGTCACCGGTCAGCGCGAGGCCGCGACGATCAGCGCCTTCATCTCTGCCACTGCGGCCTTGAAACCGACGAACAGCGCATGCGCCACCAGCGCATGACCAATGTTCAGCTCATTGATGCCCTTGATCGCCGCCACCGCCTCGACGTTATGGTAATGCAGGCCATGGCCTGCATTGACGATCAGGCCCTGACCCACGCCAAACGCCACGCCATCGGCGATGCGCTTGAGTTCCTCGGCCACCTCGGTAGGCGTTTCGGCATCCGCGTAGCGCCCGGTGTGCAGCTCGATGGCCGGGGCACCGACACGGCGCGAGGCTTCGATCTGCCGCTCATCGGCATCGATGAACAGCGACACTTCAGCGCCAGTACGCACCAGACGCTCCACCGCCGCCTTGATTCGCGCTTCCTGGCCCGCCACGTCCAGGCCACCCTCGGTGGTCAGCTCCTGGCGGGTCTCCGGCACCAGGCAGATATGCGCCGGGCGAATGCGCTCGGCGAAAGCCATCATTTCCTCGGTGACGCCCATCTCGAAGTTCATGCGGGTCTGCAGCACGTCCTTGAGCAACAGCACGTCGCGCTCCTGGATATGCCGACGGTCTTCGCGCAGGTGCACGGTGATGCCGTCGGCACCCGCTTCTTCGGCGTCCAGCGCGGCCTTGACCGGGTCTGGGTAACGGGTACCCCGGGCCTGGCGCAGGGTCGCCACGTGGTCGATGTTGACGCCGAGAAGCATGCGGTTGCTGTGAGTCACGGAAGGGTTCTCCTGAAGATTTAGCGCCACAGCATACGATGTGCTCAGCGCTTGCGAAACAGTTCCCGGCTGACCAGCGGCTTGGGCCCCAGGTGCACCGCCAGTGCCTGGCGCATCAGGCGCTTGGCGGCCAGCAGCGCACCAGGGGCGTTCCAGTCGGCCTCGGCCAGCGCCAGCAACTCGGTGCCGCCGAACAGCCCTGGCTGGAACAGCTCGACCCGCTCGAGCCCAGCATCCACTTGCAGGCGGTACAGGCCATCGGTCACGACCGGGTGGCCATTCACGTCCTGGTCCAGCGCGAAGGCGTAACCGAGCTCATCCAGCAGGCGCCATTCGAACGAACGCAGCAAGGGCTCCAATGGCCGCCCACTGGCCAGGGCCTGCAAGGTCAGGGTGTAGTGCTCGAACAGCGCCGGGTGCGGCGCCTCGGCGGGCAGCAGGCGCATCAGCAGTTCGTTGAGGTACAGGCCGCTGAACAGCGCATCGCCATGCAGCCAGGCGGCAAGCCCGGTGGTGTCCAGGCGACCGACGTTCTTCAGCTCGCCACGCCCGCGCAATTCCACTTCCAGCGGCACGAAGGGCCTGACCGGGCTGCCTGCCTTGCCACGGGCACGGCGCAGCACGGCGCGCACACGGCCCTGGGGCGTGAGGAAGTCCACCAGAGCGCTGGTTTCCTTGTAGGCGCGGCTGTGCAGCACGTAGGCGGGTTGGGCGGTGGGCTGTTCCATGCGCTATCTCTGAAGGCCAGATGAACGTGTAGGAGCGGGCTTGCCCGCGAATACGTCAGTGAATTCACCATCGCATTCGCGGGCAAGCCCGCTCCTACAGGGCATGCCGATTGCTCGAGCCTTTACAGGTCGCCGTAGCCCAGCGAACGCAAGGCGCGCTCGTCGTCGGACCAGCCGCCCTTGACCTTGACCCACAGGTTAAGCATCACCTTGGCGTCGAACAGCGTCTCCATGTCCTTGCGCGCCTCGGAGCCAATGCGTTTGATGCGCTCGCCCTTGTCGCCGATGATGATCTTCTTCTGCCCGTCACGTTCCACCAGGATCAGCGCATGGATATGCAGTACATGCCCCTGCTGCTTGAATTCCTCAATTTCCACGGTGATCTGGTACGGCAGCTCAGCGCCCAGCTGGCGCATGATCTTCTCGCGCACCAATTCGGCGGCGAGGAAGCGGCTGCTGCGGTCGGTGATCTGGTCTTCGGGGAAGAAATGTTCATTCTCCGGCAGGTGCTTGGCGATCAGCGCTTCGAGGGCGTCGAGGTTATGTCCCTGCTGGGCGGAAATCGGCACCACCTCGGCGTTCGGCAACTGCTCCTGGAGCCATTGCAGGTGCGGGATCAGCTCGGCTTTTTCCTCGATCCGGTCGGTCTTGTTGACCGCCAGGATCACCGGGCCACTGACGTACTGCACGCGCTCCAGTACCAGCTGGTCCTCGTCGGTCCAGCGGGTACGGTCGACCACGAAGATCACCACGTCGACGTCCTTCAAGGCCGCCGAAGCGTTGCGGTTCATGTAGCGGTTCAGGGCCTTGTCGTTGGCCTTGTGCATGCCGGGGGTGTCAACGTAGATCGCCTGAACATCACCTTCGGTCTTGATGCCGAGCATGTTGTGACGGGTGGTCTGCGGCTTGCGCGAGGTGATCGCCAGCTTCTGCCCGAGGATGTGGTTGAGCAAGGTCGACTTGCCCACGTTCGGGCGGCCGACGATAGCCACGTAGCCGCAGCGGGTCGGGTTGTTGTCAGTCATTGCCATTCTCCACGCCCAGGGCGATCAGTGCCGATGCCGCGGCGACTTGCTCGGCGATACGCCGGCTTACGCCCTGGCCACGGCTCTTGTTGTTCAGCAGCACCACTTCGCATTCGACGAAGAAGGTGCGGCAGTGCGGTTCGCCCTGGATGTCCACCACTTCGTAGCGCGGCAGCTCGCAACCACGCGACTGCAGGAACTCCTGCAGGCGGGTCTTGGGGTCTTTGTTGGTATCGACCAAGGTCAGGCCATCGAACTCATCGGTCAGCCAGGCCAGGATGCGCTCGCGGGCGGTGTCCATGTCGGCATCCAGGTAGATGGCGCCAATCAGCGCTTCCAGGGCATCAGCCAGGATCGACTCGCGGCGAAAACCGCCGCTCTTGAGCTCACCCGAACCCAGGCGCAGGTACTCGCCCAGGTCGAAGCCACGTGCCAGTCGGGCCAGGGTCTCGCCCTTCACCAGGCGCGCGCGCAAGCGCGACAGCTGGCCTTCGCGGGCCTGCGGGAAGCGCTCGAACAGTGCCTCGGCGGCGACGAAGTTGAGGATCGAGTCACCCAGGAACTCCAGGCGCTCGTTGTTACGCCCGGCGTAGCTGCGGTGGGTCAATGCCAGCAGCATCTGCTCCTGGTCTTTGAAGGTGTAGCCGAGCTTGCGCTCAAGGCGGGCAAGGGAAGCACTCATGGGGCCACCCGTGGTGTAGTAGAAGCGTTCAAATCAACATCCTGAGAGACTGTTTGGCTGTGATTGGTCGTTCAAAAACGACGAGTTTCCCGATCCCTGAGAACACAGCCTATGTCAGAAATGCAATCGGCGCTGCCTGACAGGCAGCGCCGAAGGGTATCAGTGGATCAGGCCAACCCGGGACAAGTTGGGGAAGTGGCTGAGCTTGGGCTCGGGCCAGCTCAACCAGACGGCGAAGGCCTTGCCGACGATATTGCGGTCCGGGACCATGCCGTGCAGTTCCTTGGGAATGTTCGGGTCGTCCCAGTAACGGCTGTCGTTGGAGTTGTCGCGGTTGTCGCCCACCATGAAGTAGTGGCCGGCCGGCACGGTCCATTGCTGGTCCGGCGGCATGCGGTAGCGGCTCATTTCCTTGCGGATCAGGTGCTCGGCCGCGCCGAGTTTTTCCTTGTACAGCTCGGCGCTGCCCAGGGAACCGGCCTCGGTGCCGACCAGTTGCTCGGCAATCGGCTGGCCGTTGACGAACAGCCGCTTGTCGCTGGTGTAGCGCACCACGTCACCCGGCAGGCCGACGACACGCTTGATGTAGTTGACGTTCGGGTCGCTGGGGTAGCGGAACACCATGACATCGCCACGCTGCGGGTCACCCACTTCGATGACCTTCTTGTCGATCACCGGCAGGCGAATGCCATAGGAGAACTTGTTCACCAGGATGAAATCGCCCACTTCCAGGGTCGGCTTCATCGACCCCGAAGGAATCTGGAAAGGCTCGACCAGGAACGAACGCAGCACCAGCACGATGAACAACACCGGGAAGAACGATTTGCCGTACTCGACCAGCAATGGCTCCTTGTTCAGGCGCTCGACCACGGCCATTTCAGGCTGGTTGACGCTACCCTGGTAATTGGCGACCGCCGCTCGCCGGCGCGGGGCCAGGAACAGCAGGTCGATCAAGCCCAACAAGCCACAGACGGCGACGGCGATGACGAGCAACAGCGGGAAATTTAGCGACATAGGACCTAGCTATCCAACCTGAGCACAGCAAGGAAGGCTTCCTGTGGAATTTCCACGTTGCCCACTTGCTTCATGCGTTTCTTACCGGCCTTCTGCTTTTCCAGCAGCTTCTTCTTACGGCTCACGTCGCCACCGTAGCATTTAGCCAGTACGTTCTTTCTGAGCGCCTTGACGGTCGTCCGCGCGATGATCTGGCCGCCAATGGCTGCCTGGATCGCCACATCGAACATCTGTCGAGGAATCAGTTCCTTCATCTTCTCGGTCAACGCGCGGCCTTTATAGGCAGCGTTGTCGCGATGCACGATCAATGCCAGGGCATCGACCTTGTCACCGTTGATCAGCACGTCCAGCTTGACCAGGTTGGCCGACTGGTAGCGATCGAAGTGGTAGTCCAGCGAGGCATAGCCGCGGCTGGTGGACTTGAGCTTGTCGAAGAAGTCCAGCACCACTTCGTTCATCGGCAGGTCGTAGCGCACCTGCACCTGACTGCCGAGGAACTGCATGTCGCGCTGCACGCCACGCTTCTCGATGCACAGGGTGATGACGTTGCCCAGGTGTTCCTGAGGCACGAGGATGGTCGCGGTGACGATCGGCTCGCGGAAATCGGCGACGGCTGAAACGTCAGGCAGCTTCGAGGGGTTGTCGACGACGATGGTTTCGCCGGTCTTGAGCTCGAGCTCGTAGATTACGCTGGGCGCAGTGGTGATCAGGTCCAGGTCGTACTCGCGCTCCAGGCGCTCCTGGATGATCTCCATGTGCAGCATGCCGAGGAAGCCGCAACGGAAGCCGAAGCCCAGGGCGTCGGAGCTTTCCGGCATGTATTGCAGCGACGAGTCGTTGAGCGTGAGCTTTTGCAGGGCGTCGCGGAAGTCTTCGAAGTCGTCGGAGCTGACCGGGAACAGACCGGCGTAGACCTGCGGCTGGATCTTCTTGAAGCCTGGCAGCACGGCGACTTCAGGGGTCGACGAGAGGGTCAGGGTGTCACCCACCGGCGCGCCGTGAATGTCCTTGATGCTGGCGATGATGAAGCCCACTTCGCCGGCCTTGAGGTCGGCGGTCTGAGTGTGCTTCGGGGTGAAGACACCCACGCTGTCGACCAGGTGCACCTTGCCGGTGGACTTGACCAGGATCTTGTCGCCCTTCTTCACCCGGCCATGACGCACGCGCACCAGGGAGACGACGCCCAGGTAGTTGTCGAACCAGGAGTCGATGATCAGCGCCTGCAACGGCGCTTCGATATCGCCTTCCGGTGCGGGAATGGTCTGCACCAGGCGCTCCAGTACCTCGTCCACGCCCATGCCGCTCTTGGCGCTGCACGCCACGGCGTCGGTGGCGTCGATGCCGATGATCTTCTCGATCTCGTCCTTGACGCGGTCCGGGTCGGCCTGGGGCAGGTCCATCTTGTTCAGCACCGGCATGACCTCGAGGCCTTGCTCGATGGCGGTGTAGCAGTTGGCCACGGACTGGGCCTCGACGCCCTGGCCGGCATCGACCACCAGCAGTGCGCCTTCGCACGCTGCGAGGGAACGGCTGACTTCATAGGTGAAGTCGACGTGGCCGGGGGTGTCGATGAAGTTCAGCTGGTAGGTCTTGCCGTCCTGGGCCTTGTAATGCAGCGTGACGCTGTGGGCCTTGATGGTGATACCGCGCTCGCGCTCGAGGTCCATGGAGTCAAGGACCTGGGCTTCCATTTCGCGTGCCGTCAGGCCACCGCACATCTGGATGAAACGGTCGGCCAGCGTCGACTTGCCATGGTCGATGTGGGCGATGATGGAGAAATTGCGGATATGACTCAAATCACTCACGGGTCAACACTCGAAAAGGCTGCGAGCCGGACGCCCGCCGAAAAATAGCCGGGAATTGTACCTTAAGCTGCAAGGTTATGGGAGATTCCTCTATCGGCCCGCGGGTCGAAAAGCTCCAGATGCACGTTACCCGACATTTCTGCGAGTACCTTGGGCAAGACCACGCCCCTAGGCTCACGACTTCCTATCTCGGAGGTTCAGTAACGTGAAAAATGCAAACACACAACCCGGCGATTTCGACCAATCATTTGGCCAGAACGGTATTGTCGAAATTCCACCGGTGTTCGCCCCCATGCTCCCACGCAACGTCGCAGGCATGGCTCGGCAGGACGACCATATCCTTGTTGCAACCCTGGCGGCGGACGAGCGCGGCGGCAGGCACTATGGCATCGTTCGCCTTGCTTCTGATGGCAGCCAGGACCCTACCTTTGGTGACAACGGCCTGCTCGTCGGCCGCTTCGACCCAAACGAACACGCACAACCTGAAGCACTTGCGACCCTAGGTGACGGCTCGATCGTCATGCTCGGGCTCACTGCCAACCCAGCGCAACCGGCTCCTCAGCCCAAATGCGCCGTGTTTTCCAAGGACGGAAAAGGCCTGGAAAAGGAGTTTGCACTACAGACGCCTGAAAACTCGGCACTGGTCATCGGCAGCGGGCGGCTCGCCGCGTCTGCCACCCACCTCATGATCACGCTCAACCTGGCATCCACCACTGCACAACCCGCACCCGCGCCACGCATCTATCGCATGGACCATGCTGGAAACCCGGGTTTCCCGCACGGTAGCTTCATAGATGTCGACCTCATGCCCGGCGAGCATGAGGTTTGCGCACTGAGCGAGTGCCAGGATGGCTTTATCGTTGCTGGCACCCACAGCCTCAACGGCCAGCGCAAAGGCTTCATTGCTCGCTACGACAACACCGGCAAACTCGACCCGACATTCGGCACGAATGGCTTCATCACGCTGAGCATCGACGATCAATCCACCGCCATCAGCACACTGCTACAAAGACCTAACGGCGCTTTGATTGCCTTGGGCGAGATGCAGGCTGGCACAACGCGCCAGGCATGGGCCTGGCAGTTCACTGCCGAAGGCGCGCCTGACCCAGCCTTCAACAACGCCAGCCCTGTGCAGGAAGGCACAATCAACGCCTGGCACAGTGCAACACTGGATGCAGATGGCCGCCTGATAGCCTTTGGCCAAGGCGGCTGGCTGGCCTACAAGCGTTATCTTGCCGATGGCTCACCTGACAATGACTACCAGCCACAGCCACTCATCGGCATCACGGACGCGATGATGTGCCTGAATCACGGCAGCAACACCCTGCTCGCCTTCAATGCAACAGCAGTCATAGGTGTCATCGGTACCGTTGCCGCGATTCAGAACTGAGTCATAGCGCTGAAAAAAGAAAGCCCGATGCGCAATGCATCGGGCTTTCTTTCACTGACGAGGCACCTTGCGTAGGTTTACTCTGCCAATTTGAAGGTAATGAAGCTGGCGCGCCCCTGGCGCAGGACGCGCATGGACACCGAGCGGTTCTTCGGCAGGTCCTTGGCGATTTCGGTGAATTGCTTGGCGTTGCTGATCGCCTGGTTGTTCAGGTGGCTGATGACGTCACCTGGACGCAGGCCAATGAGCGCCGCCGGGCCATCCTGGACTTCCTTGATGACCACGCCGCCCTTGAGCTCCAGGGATTTCTTCTGCTCATCCGACAAGTCAGCTACGGAAACCCCGAGGCGATTGCTGCTGCGCTCCGCGCCACCCTGGCCACCGGTGCCGATGTCGGCATCGTCGTCCGGCAGCGCACCAATGGTGATGTCCAGGTTCTGGCGCTTGCCTTCGCGGATAATCTCAAGCTTGGCCTTGTCGCCATCCTTCAGGCCACCGACCAGGTGCGGCAGGTCGGCCGACATGACGATCGCCTGGCCGTTGAGGCTGAGGATCACGTCACCCACCTGCAAGCCACCCTTGGCCGCTGGGCCGTTCTCCAGTACCTGGGCTACCAATGCGCCTGCGGGTTTGTCGAGGCCGAAGGACTCGGCCAGGTCTTTGTTGACCTCCTGGATCACCACGCCGAGCCAGCCACGGCTGACCTTGCCGTCTTTCTTCAACTGGTTGGAAACATCCAGCGCCACATCGATCGGGATGGCGAACGACAGGCCCATGAAGCCACCGGAACGGGTGAAGATCTGCGAGTTGATACCCACCACTTCGCCTTTCATGTTGAACAGCGGGCCACCGGAGTTACCCGGGTTGATTGCCACGTCGGTCTGGATGAACGGCACGTAGGTGTCGTTGGGCAGGGTACGGCCCTTGGCGCTGACGATGCCTTTGGTCACCGAATGGTCGAAACCGAACGGCGAGCCGATGGCCAGCACCCACTCACCGACCTTGAGCTTTTGCGAGTCGCCCAGTTTCACGATCGGCAGGTTCTTGCCGTCGACCTTGAGCAACGCCACGTCGGTACGAGGGTCGGTGCCCACCAGCTTGGCCTGGAGCTCGCTGCGGTCGGACAGACGGACGATGATTTCGTCGGCATCGTCGACCACGTGGTTATTGGTCAGGACGTAGCCATCACTGGAAATGATGAAGCCCGAACCCAGCGACTGCGCCTCACGCTGGCGGTCACCGCGCGGCGAGCGCGGCTGTTGCGGCATGTTGCGTTCGAAGAATTCGCGGAACATCGGCGGCAGGCCTTCCAGGTCAGGCATCTGACCTGCGGCGATGCGCCGGTCTGGTAGCTTCTGCTTGGTACTGATGTTGACCACCGCTGGCGAGGCCTGCTCGACCAGGGTGGTGAAGTCCGGCAGGGCTTCCTCGGCCTGGGCGGTCAGCACCTGGCCCAGCATCAGCACGGCGGCGAACATCGACAGATAGGTTTTCAAGCGTGGTATTGACATACGGCTCCCGTCACAACGAGCGTAGTTAGCAGTAGGACCCCTGCAGAAGCAGGAAAGGCCAGACTCTGTGAAGAGCCTGACCTATAGAAAATTTACCGAAGGAATGCAAATGACAATGCTTTAATTTCATTTCAGCCGCATGCTCTGCGACCTGTTAGGAAAAGTAGCAAAACTCATTGACTGGCCTGGGCATCCTGCGCCCGCATGGACAACGCCACGCGCTCGGCAGTGCCCAGCGGAATCTCCCCGACCACCGTCACCATCACCTTGCCCTTGGGGGTATTGAGATGGCGCGAGACCGCGACGGTGGGGCCCAACTGTGCCCGAGTATCGACACCAGAGTCGCCTTTGGTCGGCTCGAGAAACACCGAGAAACGTGCCAGGCCGTCATCGAACATCAGGCTGCTGACTTGGCTATTGCGCTGAGCGTCACGACGCACGGCACTGTTGACCAGTTCGAAGCCCGGTGGCAACCAATCGGATCGCCAGCCAGCCGCCGTTTGTGCGGAAGTGCTGGCCACGCGCGCGACAGCCTTGCAGGTCGAACTGGGCTGCAAGTCACGGTCACCAGGCAGGTCATCGGTATCCAGGCGGGTCATCTGGAAGCGCTCAAGCAACTGCCCCTTGTCGTTGAGCATCAACGAGCGCAGCGGCAGGCCGGTCTGGCGGTCCAGGTGAAGCTCGAAAGCGTAGCGATGCTGATCACGCGGGCTGAGGGTGACGATCACCGCATCGCGCCCGGCAACCCGCGACTTGCCGGCGACACTGAGGTCGTACCAGCTCATCAGCTTCAGCGGATCGAGGACGCGCGGCGCCGAGTCTGGCGGGGTGCCCACGCCACTTACCAGGGAGCCACTCACGCACTGCACCTTGCCATCAACACGCACGACTTCCTGGGCTGAGCCATCGAGCTGCAACAGCCGCTCGCTGACCTTGCCATCCTGGACGCGATGCCAGATGTCGTGGGTTGAAAAACTGCCATTGCGCTCGTAGACGAAGGAACCCTGGTAACTCTGCTCTTGCTCGGCCCGTGCCAGCTTGTTCAGCCACTCGGTCGCTTCAGGCGAAGAGTTGGCTGCCAATGCTGGCAGCGACAGACAGCTGCCGAGCAATATCGACAGGAGAGGTAGCGCGCGCATGTTCCTCCTTACTTAGCGGCTTCCAGGCTGGCGGCTCGGGCATACGGCAGTGCCGTTTCAGTGCCCTTGAGCGCAGATTCCTGGGCATGCTGGCGCAGGTAGCCTGGCAGGCGTTGATCCCAGCCGGCCTGGTTCTGCAGCACGCCATTGGCCATTGGCCCGGTCGGTTGCTCACTGCTCTCACTATAGCCTGCCAGAACGGCCGGGCCTTGTGCTTGTGGCAGCGTCAGCCCCTGTTGGGCAGGTTGCTGCGAAGCCAGCTCGGCGCCGGTGATTTCGTCCTGGTTGTACAGGCGCACACCAGCCAGCACAGCAACGGTCACCGAGGCCGCTACCGCCAGGCGACCCACACTACGCCATGGGCCGCTCTTGACCTTGGCCGGCACGGCTTCGTCAGCCAGTGCAGCGGATACCGCCGAGGCGATGTCCAGCTTGGGCAGCAACAGCTCCTTGTGCATCGCTGCACGGGCGACTTGGTAACGAGACCAGGTCGCACGGGTTTCGGCATCGTCGACGGCGCTCAGCACCCGACGAAGTTCCAGTTCGTCCGCTTCGTTATCCATCACCGCGGACAGCGATTCCTGCAAAGCTTCACGACTCATGGCGGTTTCCTCTCTTGGCTATCGCCGCTGTCTCAGGTTTCCTGCAACAACGGCTGCAGGGCTTTATCTATGGCCTCCCGAGCGCGAAAGATTCGAGAGCGCACGGTACCCACCGGGCATTGCATGACGCTGGCAATGTCCTCGTAACTCAGACCGTCGAACTCACGCAGGGTCAGGGCCGTACGCAAATCTTCAGGCAGTTGCTGGATGGTGCGATGGACAGTGCCTTCGATTTCATCCCGCAACAACGAGCGCTCTGGGGACTCGAGATCCTTGAGACCATGATCGCCGTCGTAAAACTCCGCATCCTCGGAGCTCACATCGCTGTCTGGCGGCCGTCTTCCACGGGACACCAGGTAGTTCTTCGCCGTGTTGATGGCGATGCGGTACAGCCAGGTATAGAACGCGCTGTCACCGCGGAAATTGCCAAGCGCACGATAAGCCTTGATAAAGGCCTCCTGCGCCACATCCTGGGCTTCGTGGGTGTCGTGAACGAACCGCACGATCAACCCGAGAATCTTGTGCTGATACTTCAGCACCAACAGATCAAACGCTCGCCTGTCACCACGCTGGACACGCTCGACAAGCTGCTGATCCTCTTCCTGGGTTAGCATGAACACTCCTCAGTGAACTCGAAGGAGCGCTGCAACAGCCATCGTTCAGGCTTGCAACCATAGACTCGGGCTTTGCGCAAAAGTTCTCCCCTCCAAGCAAGTTTCCTGCGGCCCTTGGTCGGCTCGCACGAAAGACGCAGCACGGTCGCTGCCGGCTACGTCGATAATCGGTGAATCGGATACGCAGGTGTTGCCCCGGATAGGGCTACTGCCTGGCGTCGCCGCGGCAAAATATGGCGTGCGGGCAGCCTTGATGAGATTTCCCGGGGTGCAGGAAAGTTCCCACAAAGATCGCCACTACCGTGCATGGACCATTGGAAATCCGGCCCAAGGGGCTGCTATAAAGGCTGCCCGGCCACTTTTCACGATAGTTTCACAATGCCATCTGTGCCTGACTATTGTGCCGCGCCCCCCCTCTTGATTACTAGTGTCCCGACATGAGCAAACAATTCCAACACGATGTCCTGGTGATCGGCAGCGGCGCCGCCGGTCTCAGCCTGGCACTGAACCTTCCGGCCAACCTGCGCATTGCCGTACTGAGCAAGGGTGACCTGGCCAACGGATCCACCTTCTGGGCCCAAGGCGGCGTTGCCGCGGTGCTGGACGACACCGACACCGTGCAATCTCACGTCGAAGACACCCTCAACGCTGGCGGCGGCCTGTGCCACGAGGATGCGGTACGCTTCACCGTGGAGCACAGTCGCGAGGCCATCGAATGGCTGATCGAACAAGGCGTGCCGTTCACCCGTGACGAACACGCCAGCGTCGATGATGGCGGCTTCGAATTCCACCTGACCCGCGAAGGCGGCCACAGTCACCGGCGCATTATCCATGCTGCCGACGCTACCGGCGCGGCGATCTTCACCACCTTGCTGGAGCAGGCCCGCCAACGCCCGAACATCGAGCTGCTGGAGCAGCGCGTGGCGGTCGACCTGATTACCGAGCGGCGCCTGGGGCTTGCCGGCGAGCGCTGCCTGGGCGCCTACGTGCTGGACCGCAACAGCGGCGAGGTGGACACCTTCGGCGCGCGCTTCACCGTGTTGGCCACCGGCGGCGCCGCCAAGGTCTACCTCTATACCAGCAACCCGGACGGCGCCTGCGGTGATGGCATTGCCATGGCGTGGCGCGCCGGTTGCCGGGTGGCGAACCTTGAGTTCAACCAGTTCCACCCCACCTGCCTGTATCACCCTCAGGCCAAGAGCTTCCTGGTAACCGAAGCCCTCCGTGGCGAAGGCGCACTGCTGCGCCTGCCCAATGGCGAGCGCTTCATGCCACGCTTCGACCCGCGTGAAGAACTGGCACCACGGGACATCGTGGCCCGCGCCATCGACCACGAGATGAAGCGCCTGGGCGTGGACTGCGTGTACCTGGACATTACCCACAAGCCCGCCGACTTCATCAAGAGCCACTTCCCCACGGTCTACGAGCGCTGCCTGACCTTCGGCATCGATATCACCCGCCAGCCAATCCCGGTGGTGCCTGCAGCGCACTACACCTGTGGTGGCGTGATGGTCGACGCGCGCGGCCACACCGACGTGCCCGGCCTGTATGCCATTGGCGAAACCAGCTTCACCGGGCTGCATGGCGCCAACCGCATGGCCAGCAATTCGCTGCTCGAGTGTTTCGTCTATGGGCGTGCGGCCGCCGCCGACATCGAAGCCCATCTGGACCAGGTGCAGATGCCCCAGGCCCTGCCGTGCTGGGATGCCAGCCAGGTCACCGACTCTGATGAAGACGTGATCATCGCGCATAACTGGGACGAGCTGCGGCGTTTCATGTGGGACTATGTGGGCATCGTGCGCACCAACAAGCGCCTGCAACGCGCCGAACACCGGGTGCGCCTGCTGCTGGACGAGATCGACGAGTTCTACAGCAACTACAAGGTCAGCCGCGACCTGATCGAGCTGCGCAACCTGGCGCAGGTGGCCGAGCTGATGATTCGTTCGGCGATGCAGCGCAAGGAAAGCCGTGGGCTGCACTATACGCTGGACTATCCAGAGATGCTGGCCGAGGCGAAGGACACGGTACTGAGCCCATTCTGACGGACCGCCGCGAAAGGGCCCTCAAGTCGAGCGCGGAATATTGGCCCACCGCCTTCGACTGAACTTCAACCGCACCCGCAAACGCCGATGCTCGTCCGCCGACAACCCATCGAGCAGAATGCACACCCCCTCCCCCAGCCAGCGCCCTTCGCGCTCGAACCTCAACACCACCAAACCCGGCAGCGCCACGCTGTCGGGGCACAAGCGAACAGGCTGCCAACCCCGGCCCTGGCTGAACAGCTGCCAACCACGCGCATCACGCCGCAGGCCGGTGACGGCATGGGCATGGGTCAGCAGGATTTGGCGGGGAATGGCCCAGCAGGAGTGGACAAGGCAGGCAACGATGAGGGAAAGCTTCAGCCAGGTAGGCAGGGCAACCAGGAACAATGCCGAAAGTGCCAGGGCTAGGCACACGAGGTAGGCCGTCAGCAGCAGGCGCGAGCCCTGCCAACGGCACTGGAAGACGTCACTTGGGCTGGACACGGTCCAGGATGATGCGAACCATGCGCTGCAGCTCCAGGTCTTCGGACTCGGTGCGCTCCATGAACCAGCCGAACATGTCCTGATCCTCACAGGTCAGCAGGCGACGGTACAGCTCGCGGTCGCCTTCGCTGAGGGTGGCATAGACCTCCTGGGTGAATGGCACCAGCAGTACGTCCAGTTCCAGCATGCCGCGGCGGCTGTGCCAGAAAAGCCGGTTGAGTTCAGTTTGTTCGACCATGGGGCCCTCCTCGAATGGCCGGCTAGTATACAGCGGCGCCAAGGTGGCGGTACAAGGCGTTGGTCTGGTCACCTACCTATTTTGTTACCGGCGTTCTATGATGGCCGCCAGTCTTTACCAACCGCGATGACCCATGGCCGACTCCGCTTTCTTCACCCCCTTGTCCCACGAGGGCATCCTCGCCGTCCGCGGCTCCGACGCCGGCAAGTTCCTGCAAGGCCAGTTGACCTGCAACCTCAACTACCTCGACCTCGAGCATGCCAGCCTCGGTGCACGCTGCATGGTCAAGGGCCGCATGCAGTCCAGCTTCCGCATCCTGCCCCAAGGCAACGGTTACCTCCTGGCCATGGCCAGTGAGCTGCTCGAAACGCAGTTGGCCGACCTGAAGAAGTACGCGGTGTTCTCCAAGGCCACGCTGACCGACGAAAGCGCCGCCTGGGTGCGCTTCGGCTTGCAGCAGGCAGATGCTGCGCTGGATGCGCTGGCACTTCAGGTACCTGAAGAGGCCGGTGCCACGGTGCGTCGCGAGGAGCTGATCGCCGTGCGCGTATCTGCCGGTCGCGTGGAGTTGTGGGCGCCCGCCGAGCAGGCCGCCGATATCCGCGAAACCCTCGCCCAGCACCTTGACCAAGGCAGCCTCGAACAATGGCTGTTGGGACAGGTGCGTGCCGGTATCGGCCAGGTCATGGGCCCGACCCGCGAGTTGTTCATCCCACAGATGATCAACCTGCAGGCCGTCGGTGGCGTGAGTTTCAAGAAAGGCTGCTACACCGGCCAGGAAATCGTTGCGCGCATGCAGTACCTGGGCAAGCTCAAGCGCCGTCAGTATCGCCTGGCGCTGCCAGGGGAGCAGCCGCCACCACCGGGCGCCGAGATCTTCTCGCCCACCCACGGCTCCTCCGTGGGTGAAGTGGTGATCGCCGCGCGCAATGGTGCGGGCTGCGAGCTGCTGGCGGTGCTCAGTGCCGATGCGGTGGAAGACGACAACCTGCACCTGGGCAGCCTGGAAGGCCCTCGCCTGACACTGCTCGAACTGCCTTACGAACTGGACCGCGACCGGGAAATCCAGCGCTGACCTGTATGCCCCGCCTGCCTGACGGGGCCGTTCCACCACTGCGGTAGAGAAGTCCATGAACAAGCTGGCCGAGATGGTCCAAGCGCAACTGCTGGCCGCCATCGATAACGACGATCTGGTCCTGCCCACGCTTCCCGAGGTTGCCCTGAGCATCCGCGAGGCGGCCGAGGACAGCGAGATCAGTGTCGCCGCCCTGAGCCGTGTGATCGGCCGCGATGCGGCGCTGTCCGCACGTCTGATCAAGGTCGTGAACAGCCCCCTGCTGCGAGCGATGGTAGAGGTCACCGACCTGCACACCGCAATTACGCGACTGGGCGTTAACTACAGCTGCAACCTGGCCATTGGCCTGGTCATCGAGCAGATCTTCCACGCCCGCTCCCCTTCCGTGGAGCAGAAACTGCGTGATATCTGGGAAAACAGCCTGGAAGTGGCCGGTATCAGCTATGAAATCTGCCGCAGGTACACCCACCTCAAACCTGACCAGGCGACCCTCGGCGGGCTGGTGCATCAGATCGGCGCGCTGCCGGTGCTGATCTACGCCGAGGAGCACAACGAGCTGTTGTCGGACCCGGTGTGCCTGCATTACGTGATCGAACAGATCCAGCCGGTGCTGGGCGACAAGATCCTCAGCACCTGGGAGTTTCCCGAGCAGCTGGTCAAGCTGCCCAGCCAGGTCCAGGACTTGGAGCGCGAGACCGACAACATCGACTACATCGGCATCGTGCAGATCGCCCGCTCCCTCAGCCTGCGCGGCCGCGGCAGGCCGTTGACCACCCTACCCGCCTACCATCACCTGCGCCTGCCTCCCGGCAAGGAACTGGACCTGATGGAGCTGCTCGAAGCGCGGGAAATGCTGCGCGGCTGACGACCCAAAGGGGGCGCCATGCCCCCCTTTTCAGTCAGCGATAAAGCTCACCCGCACCTTCAACCCGCCTTTCTCGCCATCGTGCAGGCTGATTTGCGCCAGGTGCGCCCGGCAAATCTCGCCGACGATCGCCAGCCCCAGTCCACTGCCCTGCGCACTACGACGGTAGAAGCGCTCGAACACCCGCTCGCGTTCCGCCTCGGGAATGCCCGGCCCGTCGTCTTCCACTTCCAGCACCGCCGGCGCCAGCACCCGCAAAATCACATTGCCGCCCGCCGGGGTATGGGCCAGGGCGTTGTCCACCAGGTTGCTAAGCAACTCGTTGAGCAAGGTCGGCTCGCCCTTGAGCCACACCGGTGCTTCGGCCTCCAGCGCCAAGGCCACGCCTCGGGCATGGGCCAACGGTGCCATGGCCATGCCCAGCTCGCGCGCCAGCTGGCTCAGGTCCAGGCGTTGGGCGCCGCCCTCGGCGATGGCCCGCGCGCCGTTTTCCACCCGCGCCAACGACAGCAACTGGTTGGCCAGGTGGGTCAGGCGGTCGGTGCCCTGGGCGGCCGCTTCGAGGGTCTGCTGCCATTCCTGCGGCTCGCGCGAACGCAGGCCCAGCTCGACCCGCGCCTTGAGCGCCGCCAGCGGCGTGCGTAGCTCGTGGGCAGCATCGGCGATGAACTGCGCCTGACGCTCGAACTGCCCGCGCAAGCGCTCGGTGAAGTGGTTCAAGGCCCGTACCAAGGGCCCTAACTCGTGCTGTACCTGCACCACCGGCAAGGCCCGCAGGTCGTCGGGCTGGCGCTCTTCCACCGCACTGCGCAGACGCTCCAGCGGGCGCAGCGCGGCGCTGACAGCGAACCACACCATGCCCAGCGCACCCAACGCCAGCATCCCCAGGCGCAGCAGGGTATCGGCCATCAGGCCACGGGCCATGCTGACCCGCGCCTCTTCAGTCTCGGCCACGCGAATCTCGGCCATGCCATTCATGTTCGGCTCGCTCACCGCCTTCAGCAGGCTCACCACACGCACGTCCTGCCCCAGGTAGGTGGCGTTGTAGAAGCGCGCCAGCGCCGGGTAGTCGTCGGTGCGCGGTGTGCCGGGCGGTGGCGGCGGCAGGTTCTCGTAGCCGGAAATCAGCTTCTGGTTGATGTCCAGCACCTGGTAGTAGATACGCCCGGCGCTGTCGTAGGCGAAGGTGTCCAGCGCCACGTAGGGCACGTCGGCGCTGAGGGTGCCATCACGCTGCGAGAGGCCGGCGGCGATGGTCCGCGCCGAGGCCAGCAGGGTGCGGTCATAGGCGGTGTCGGCGGCTTCTCGACCATTCCAGTAGGCGCTCAGGCCGCTGGCCAGCATCAGCACCACCAGCAGCAGCGCCAGGTTGCCCAGTAGGCGCCCGCGCAGGCTGCCGGCGTCACGCATCGCGGTGCTCGAGCAGGTAGCCGAGGCCACGGAAAGTAACGATGGCAACCGGGTGGCCATCGAGCTTCTTGCGCAGGCGGTGCACGTAGATCTCGATGGCGTCGGGGCTGGCTTCCTCATCCAGGCCGAACACCTGGGCGGCGAGCTGCTCCTTGCTCATCACCCGGCCTGGGCGGGCGATCAGCGCCTCGAGCACGCTTTGCTCGCGGGAGGTCAGGGTCAGTGGCTCTTCACCAAGGCTGAAGCGCCGGGCGTCGAGGTCGTAGACCAGCGGCCCGCAGCGCTGCTGGCGCTCACCGCCAAGCACGCTGCGGCGTAGCAGGGCCTTGACCCGCGCCTCCAGCTCGGTCAGCTCGAACGGCTTGGCCAGGTAATCGTCGGCCCCCAGGTTCAGGCCGTGCACGCGGTCCTTGACGTCGCTGCGGGCGGTGAGCATCAGCACCGGCAGGGTCTTGCCACGCGAACGCAAGCGCGCCAGCACTTCGAAGCCATCCAGGCGCGGCAGGCCGACATCCAGCACCGCCACGGCATAGTCCTCGCTGGCCAGGGCCAGGTCGGCGGCCACGCCATCGTGCAGCACATCCACGGTCAAGCCTTGGCTCTTGAGGGCCTGGGCCACGCTTTCAGCCAGTTGCAGATGGTCTTCGACCAGCAGCACACGCATCGGTTTCTCCCTGCTCGGGTAGGACGGTGGCGCGGAGTGTACCGCCGTCATCAAAGCTGTGAAGCCCCTTGTAACAAACCTTTCACGTTGAAAGGTTAGCGAAAGGTTGACGGCCTAGCATCGCACCACGGTCGCTCCACGCGCCGAAAAAAGCACCAGCAAGGTGCATACCAATAAGAACAATAAACGGAGTCAGTCGACGATGCAGTCCATGCAGCCGCAGGCGTTCACGCCTATTCGAACCTTTTCCGCTCGCCCCAGCGCCATTGCCAGCGCACTCGCCCTCGCAGGCGTCGCCCCCATGAGCCAGGCCGCCTTCTTCGAAGACAGCACGGCCACCTTCGAAACCCGCAACATGTATTTCAACCGCGACTTCCGCGACGGCACCAGCGCGCAGCAATCCAAGCGCGACGAATGGGCCCAGGGCTTCATGCTCAATTTCGAATCCGGCTACACCGACGGCACCGTGGGCTTTGGCCTGGACGCACTGGGCATGCTCGGCATCAAGCTCGACTCCAGCCCCGACCGCACCGACACCGGCCTGTTGCCGACCCATGACAACGGCAAGGCCGCCGACGAATATTCCAAGCTCGGCCTGACTGGCAAGGTCAAGGTGTCCAAGACCGAACTCAAGGTCGGCACGCTGATCCCGGAACTGCCGACCCTGCAGCCCAACGACGGGCGCATCCTGCCGCAAACCTTCGAAGGCGGGCTGCTGACTTCCAACGAGATCAAGAACCTCACCTTCACCGGCGGGCGCCTGGAAAAGGCCAAGGACCGCAACGACACCAACTGGGAAGACCTGGCGCTGAACAACAAGAACGGCCGCTTCGGTGGCACGTTCTCGTCCGACCACTACGACCTCGGCGGCCTGGACTACAAGTTCACCGACCGCATCACCGGCAGCTACCACTTCGCCCAGCTCGACGACATCTACCGCCAGCACTTCCTTGGCATGGTCGCCACCCAGCCCTGGGGCCCAGGCACCTTCGGCGCCGACCTGCGCCTGTCCAAGAGTGACGAGCAAGGCTCGGCCCTGGCCGGCAAGATCGACAACACCACCGTCAACGGCATGTTCAGCTACGCCCTGGGCGGTCACAAGTTCAGCGCCGCCTACCAGCACCTGTCGGGCGACAGCGCCTTCCCCTACATCGACGGCGCCGACCCCTACCTGACCAACTTCGTGCAGATCAACGACTTCGCAGGCGCGGATGAGCGCTCCTGGCAAGCGCGCTACGACTACAACTTCGCCGCCCTGGGCATCCCCGGCCTGACTTTCATGACCCGCTACCTCAGCGGCGACAACGTCAGCCGCGCCGATGGCAGCGAGGGCAAGGAGTGGGAGCGCAACACCGAGTTCAAGTACGTGGTACAGAGCGGGCCGTTGAAAAACGTCGCCGTGCGCCTGCGCAACGCCACGTTCCGTTCGAACTTCGCCCGCGACGCCGATGAAGTGCGCCTGCTGGTGAGCTACAGCCTGGCCCTGTGGTAACCCCCGATAACAACAACACGTACGGAGATTGTCGATGAACCTTTCATTACGCCGCCTCGTCCTCGCCACCGGGTGCCTGCTGCTTGCCGGCAACGCCCTGGCCGCTGAACCGAAACGTCCCGAGTGCATCGCCCCGGCCTCGCCCGGTGGTGGTTTCGACCTGACCTGCAAGCTGGTGCAAAGCGCGCTGGTCGAAGAAAAGATCCTCAGCAAGCCCATGCGCGTCACCTACATGCCTGGCGGTGTCGGCGCGGTGGCCTACAACGCCGTGGTCGCCCAGCGTCCGGGCGACGCCGGCACCCTGGTGGCGTGGTCCAGCGGTTCGTTGCTGAACCTGGCCCAGGGCAAGTTCGGCCGCTTCGACGAGAACGCGGTGAAGTGGCTGGCAGCGGTCGGCACCAGCTACGGTGCTATCGCGGTGAAAACCGACTCCCCCTACAAGACCCTGGACGACCTGGTCGCCGCGCTGAAGAAAGACCCGAGCAAAGTGGTGATCGGCTCCGGCGGTACCGTCGGCAGCCAGGACTGGATGCAGACCGCCTTGATCGCCAAGGCCGCCGGTATCAACCCGCGCGACCTGCGCTACGTCGCCCTGGAAGGCGGCGGCGAAATCGCCACCGCGCTGCTGGGCGGGCACATCCAGGTGGGCTCCACCGACATCTCCGACTCCATGCCGCACATTCAGGCCGGCAAC
>NZ_JBNNVR010000048.1:0-39092 GCF_050280645.1 Pseudomonas sp. NPDC089554 | reverse complement strand
GTCGGCGGCCTCTATGGCCTGGCCATGGGCCGCCTGTTCTTTGGCGAGTCGATGTTCAGCCGCGCCGACAACGCCTCCAAGGTGAAATGGTCACCGGTATCGACATCGTCAAGGAGATGCTCAGCATCGCCGCTGGCAACAAGCTGTCGTTCCGCCAGGAAGACGTGGTGATCCGTGGTCACTCGCTGGAGTGCCGGATCAACGCCGAAGACCCGAAGAAGTTCATCCCGAGCCCAGGCACCGTCAAGCACTTCCATGCCCCAGGCGGCAATGGCGTGCGGGTCGACTCGCACCTGTACAGCGGCTATTCGGTTCCGCCGAACTACGACTCGCTGATCGGCAAGCTGATCACCTACGGCAAGGACCGCGACGAAGCCATGGCGCGCATGCGCAATGCCCTGGACGAGATCGTCGTCGACGGCATCAAGACCAACATCCCGCTGCACCGCGACCTGGTGCGTGATGAAGGTTTCTGCAAAGGCGGCGTGAACATCCACTACCTCGAGCACAAACTGGCCAACCAGGACTGATCGAGTAGCGGAAAAAAAGAACCCCGGCCTGGTGCCGGGGTTTCTTTTTTTAGCGCACCAGGTGGTTCACATCCAGCAGGATGAACGCCTTGGGGTCGCCGGTACTGGCGGCGGCATCGGGCAGTAATGCCCGGGTCTTGGCCGGGTCGACGCGCCACATGAAGCGCAGCATTCGCTCGGACATCACGTCGCGCCCCGCCAACACCGCAACATGGTGGGCCTCATAGAGCTGCTCGACGAAGTGCTGCGTGGTCCGGTACACGCTGGTGATGCCACTTTGCAGGTCCAGCGTCATCCCGTAGGTATTGGCACCGACCAGCGAAGAATACGACCAGTGCTTCCAGACCGGCTCCAGCCCTTCGCGCCTGAGCAGGCGCCTCACCGGGCCACCGATGCTCGCAGTGGAAAGCCAATCGCCACCGACCATCACCGCCGACACCGACGCCGCGTCATTGCCATTGCGTACCTTCTCCACAGCAGCCCGAATCAACGGGCTGATATACCTCACCACGTTGTGATCGATGTGCAGCACGGCACCCACCTGGTCGGCCGCGTTGTACAGCGATACGCCAACGCACGACTGTACGTTCACCGTGAACAGGTAGTTGTCCGTGCCTGCGGCTTGAAAGCGCGCATGCACCCCCTCGCCCTGCATCGCACCGCGCCATGTCGATGGCGTTTCCCGCCCGGGGAAGATCGCATTGGCGGCATGCACCCAACCACGCTCCTGCGTCGGGTTGCCCCCACGCAGCCCCGGAATCACCGAGTGCAGGCGCCCATCTGCAGTCACCCGCACAGGCAGTTTGTAGGCCGCCTCGGGACGGCGAGCGCTCACCACACGCAGGAAGTCATCGCTGCCTTGGTGCTGCAGCTGGTAATAGCGCCCGCGATAACGCACGTAGTGATTGCCATCGTCCGCCAATCGCGTGCCCCTCCAGACACCTTCGACCTGCGCTGCCCCAAGCCCGGCCGGACGCTGCTCGAGCGCCCAGCGCGTGTCCATGCCCAAGGTTTCGTGGCCAGGCGCCCTGGTGACCTTCGTGGCCTTCAGGCTTGCCAGGCTACGCAGGCTGCCGACGGCCGCCCCAGCCACCAGCCCCACGCCGAGTAGCGCCCAGGACGCCTCCATCCAACCCATCAGGGCCCGCTGGGTTTCACCTCTGCCATGGGCGATGAGCGCCGCGCGCAAAGCGGCGACCACGAACGCCATGTCCATCAGCAAGGCGAACGGCGGGCACACCAGCGACAGCGGCAGCGCGAAGGCGAACGCGCCTTTGAGCACCTGCGCCCGGATCACCTGGGCACGCGTGCGGGTCACCTGGCTGACGTCATCCAAGCCATGCTGGAGGTAGGCATCGAACTGATCGACCAGGTTGCGCACACGCTGCTGTTCACGCAGGGCGTCCAGGTGTGCCCGCTGCGCCGCCAGCCGCACCAGGAACGCGCTGGCGGCCTCGTAATTGGCCTGGGTGGTGCGAGCGACCAGGTAATCGTGCAACACCACGGCGCGCTCGCCACGCAGCTCTGCATAGGGCCTCAACAGGCGGTGATCCGGCGCAGAAGGCGTGTAGAGCCAGTCCTGCGCGCGACCATTCTCGATCAACCGGTAGACGTACACGCCCAGCACCGGGACGTCATCGAGGGTCAGGCGGAAGATGCCTTCGCTGGTCGCGACACTTTCCGGGTTGAGCGGCCTTTCGCTCGGTGTACCCCACGCCGATGCGCTGGATACCAACCTGGCAAGCTTCGGGTGCACCTCGGTACTCACATGCGCCTGCCCCAAGGCCTGGCGCAAGTCGCGGTCGAGCATTGCCACGAGCATGCGGTTGAAGGCCGTGCGGCGCACGGCATAGTCGGCATGAGTGCTGTCCAGGTACTTGGCGGTCATGGCCTGCACGTAGTGCTGCCCCAGGTAGGCAGAACGAGCAAACGAGGCCAGGGGCGCGCTGCGTACCGCCTCCAGGTTCTGCCCGAGCGATGAGCGCACGCCGTGCGCGGGGTTGTCGATGCCGGAATTGTCGTCGTAGCCATGGAGCGCCAGCTCGAGCAGGGTCATGGTGCCCTGGAGCGTGCCGCTGTCGTTTTTGGCGTAGTCGATCAGGATGGTTTGCGGGTCGATCATTTCGCTGACCCCGACGCTGCGCAGGTAGGGCGCGATGCGTTCGGCAACCGTACGCCGCACGTATGCCTGGAAGGTTTCATAGCCTGCCATATGACGCTCGAAGGCCTGCTCGAAGCGCTGCGCCCGCTGCCGATCGGCATTCTGCAAACGGCGTTCGCCAGCGCTCAGGCGGCGATACCAGTCTGGCGAGTCCTGCGCCTGGACATCCCCCAGGTGGAAGATCTGACGCGATTCGAGCAACTCCCTGAGGCAGGCCTCATACCCAACCGGCAGGCCACGCAGGTCGCGGGAGGGGTCCCAACTGCTCACGTTCAGCGCCAGCCTGGCGTATTGCTCGAGCGCATGGCTGCGCAAGGTGTGTGGCGTGAGCCCCACGAGATACTGCCGGCCCGCCTCGTCATCGAGCCAGCCGACAATCTCCTCGGTGATGGCCAGCAGGCTGTTCGCCTCGACCCACTCCTGGCCATCGGGCTTGCCTGGGGCATAGAGCACATGCTTGCCTGGCACGCCCTGGGCGTCTTCGCGGTAGAACAGCAGCAGGTCGCACCAGCTGCTACCCGGCAACAAGCCCAAGGTGCGCACCTGCAATGGCCCGCCCTCGGCACTGGCGGTGGCTTCGACCTGATCGGCCAAAGTACCCTCGACGTGCCCGGCATACCGCGCGATCAACAGGCTGTGCTGCAACCGGGCCTCGAACATCTCACTCATCGCGCTGTTCACGTCATCCTGGCTATAGCGCGTCGTCAGGGCCTGGAGATAGTCCGCCGGGGCGTCCAGTGTGGCGAGCAGCTCGCCGAGCTGTTCGCTCGACAGTGCATGGGCGTAACGTCGAGGCGCCTCGAACCGCTCCAGCAGGTAGACCTGGCCGCCGTCGACCGGGCCAGTTGCCACCAACGCGGCAAGGCTGAGGGTGTCGCCGTCTGTCTGGTAGCCATCGGCAAAACGCCGATGCACCACAATGCGCTCGGGGTCCATGCGATACCCGGTTTCCTCGAACAGGTAACGCTCGGCACGCACACAGGCATAGGCGTGCAGTGTCTGCGCCCCCTCCATCAGCGCGCCGTACAGCGCAAGCGCATCGTCCAGGCGCGCCTGGGTCGCCTTCAGCGCATCCTGCTCGGCAGACGAGAGCCCGTTCACCCAGTCCGCCTGAAGCCGCCTGCCCAGCTGGTCCAGATGCTCGGCTTGCGCCTGCGTGGCCAGCGCTCGCAGCACTGACTGGCTACGCCAGCGTGCCTCGAAGTCCTCCATTTGTGCTCGCAGGCCCTGGGCCGTCTGCCCCTGAAGCGCAACGCTGTCGAACAGGGCCGCGAGCTCGGCGCTGTGAGCGTCGAGCAGCGCCTGCAGTTGCAGGCGATAAGCACCAGGCGCCTGCAGATCTTCCGGCACGGCTTGCCAATGGCGCGCCAGGGCATCGGTATAGACACTGACCAGCCGCTCGCTCATGGCTTCGACGACCTGCGTCAGGATTTCCCGGCGCGGCTCGGGAATGACGTAGTCGCTTGAGTCGCCCCACCGGGCAGGCCCATCGGTGCTGGTGTCGTAGGCCGGCAACGCCTGGTCGATACGCCGCTGCAACAGGGTATCGATAAGGTTGTCGACAAAGGCGTCGACGAATGTCGCCTCGGGCAAGTAAGTCGCCAACTCGATGAACAACTGCTCCTCCAACAGATCGAACCAGCCTGGCTGCGAGCCGAGCCGCGTGGCGAAGGCCTCGCCCCACTGGCTCAAGCGCTCCAGCACTTGGGTATCCGTTGTCTAATCCTGTGGGTTCATCTCAGCTGCTCCTTGGGCTTTGGGAGCGGCGAGTATCGAAAGCCCGAGGGCCCGGCAAGCGTTAGATAATGCTGCCAAGCGGCCTGCCGCTCGGCCCAGGTCATCCACAAATACGCCGCACTCGCGTAGACTGCCGGGTTTCGCGCAGCCTCGGGCTGCCCTTGTCGATTTCTCAAAGGTGCCCGCCATGCCCTGGCTGCAAGTACGCCTGGCCATCAGCCCGGAACAAGCCGAAACCTACGAAGATGCCCTGCTGGAAGTGGGGGCCGTCTCGGTGACCTTCATGGACGCCGAGGACCAGCCGATCTTCGAGCCGGACCTCAACACCACCCCGCTGTGGTCGCACACCCACCTGCTGGCACTGTTCGAGGCCGATGCCGACCCCGAGCAGGTGTTCGCCCACCTGCGCCTGCTGACCGGCAGCGAGTTGCCCGAGCACCAGGCCGAGGTAATCGAGGACCAGGACTGGGAGCGCAGCTGGATGGACAACTTCCAGCCTATGCGTTTCGGCCGCCGCCTGTGGATCGTGCCAAGCTGGCACGAGGCGCCCGAGAAAGAGGCCGTGAACCTGCTGCTCGACCCGGGCCTGGCGTTCGGCACCGGCACCCACCCGACCACCGCCCTGTGCCTGGAATGGCTCGACGGCCAAGCCCTGGAAGGCACCCAGGTGCTGGACTTCGGCTGCGGCTCGGGCATCCTGGCCATCGCCGCACTGCTGCTGGGCGCCCGCGAATCGGTCGGCACCGACATCGACGTGCAGGCCCTGGAGGCCTCACGCGACAACGCCCAGCGCAACGGCATCGCCGACGACACATTCGCCCTGTACCTGCCCGAGCAGATGCCAGCCATGCAGGCCGACGTGCTGGTCGCCAATATCCTGGCCGGCCCGCTGGTGTCGCTGGCCCCGCAACTGTCCGGCCTGGTGCGCCCCGGTGGCCTGCTGGCACTGTCGGGCATCCTCGCCGAACAGGGCGAGGAAGTGGCCGCCGCCTACGCCGCCGACTTCGACCTGGACCCGATCGTCGTGCGCGATGGCTGGGTGCGGATCAGTGGTCGCCGCCGCTGAGTAGACCTAGACTCAACTTCTGCCAAGCCCTCCGGACCGCCGCATGACCGACAGTTTCGTCACCCAGTGCCCGCATTGCCAGACCAGCTTCCGCGTCACTCACCACCAACTGAGTGTGGCGCGTGGTGTGGTGCGCTGCGGCCAATGCCTGCAGGTGTTCAATGCGGCGCGCCAGTTGCTGGAGCAGAGCCAGGCAGCCAACGCCCAGCCGCAACCCCTGGTGCCCGTGACAGCGCCACCTTCGGCTGTCGAGCCGGCAGTGGTGGTGGCGCCACCGGTGGTACCGGTGAAGGCTGCCGAGGTCGCACCCGTGCCGCCAAGCCGGGACGACTGGGCCAGCACCACACAAGCACTGGATGAACTGGACCTCGACCAGGAACTGGCGCGCCTGGAGCGCCGCGGGGCGCAACCCGAGCGCGAGGCCAAGGCCAACGCTGAAACCTTGCAGGCCCGCCGCGACGAGCACCACGGCGACGAGCATGACGACAAGCCCTTCGGCACCGCCAATGACGGCGACCCTCACCTTGAGCCTGAAACTCAACCGCCGCTGGCACAGGCGCCCATCGAGCAGGAAATCGTCAACCTGGAGCCGCCAGCCGAATCGCGCACCGAGCCCACCCTGGGCCTCGCCTTGGACCTGGACGACGAACCGCCTGTGCACAAGACGGTTGCCGAGCAGCCCTCGGAACCGCCTGCCAAATCGCCCCTCGAAGACGATGAGCCGCCCGTGTCGAAAGGCTTTTCGGCGCTCGATGACGAGCCCGCCACGGCGCGTGTCTCGGCCCGCGACGATGATGACGAACATGACCCCGCCCCAGGGGAGCGCCTGGAGCCGGTACTGGCCAGCAAGCCCACGCGAGCGCGCAAGGAGCCGTTGGTCGACGTGGTCGACGACCCACTGCAACTGGGCTGGGAAAAACCTGCGGCGAACTGGGGCAAGCGCCTGCTGTGGAGCGTATTGACGCTGCTGGCCGCCGGTCTGCTGGCGTTCCAGTACATCTGGTACCACTTCGACGAAATGGCCCGCCACGACCGCTACCGCCCCCTGTTCCAGCAAGTGTGCCCGCTGGTCGGCTGCCAGGTACCGACGCGGGTCGACATCGCGCGGATCAAGAGCAGCAACCTGGTGGTGCGCAGCCACCCGGACTTCAAGGGCGCGCTGATCGTCGACGCGATCCTCTACAACCGCGCGCCGTTCTCGCAGCCCTTCCCACTGCTGGAGCTGCGTTTCGCCGACCTCAATGGCCAGCTCATCGCCAGCCGACGCTTCAAGCCCAGCGAGTACCTTTCCGGAGAACTGGCCGGGCGTGGCGAAATGCCTAGCCAGACACCGATCCACATCGCCCTGGACATCCTCGACCCAGGGCCGAAGGCGGTGAACTACAGCCTGAGCTTCCGCTCCCCCGAGTAGACGACGAACGGCTTGCCAGCGCCGTCCCTCACGGGTGTGCTGGCTTGCCCGCCAGCCAAGCCCTGCGGCCTCGATGGCAAAAGTCATAAGCCCGTAACTGTTCAGATTTTATCCAGTTCCATCTTTATCCGGTCACCGAGAGCGGGTATGATGCCAACCCTTTTTCGAACTCCCATGATCCGGCCCCACAACAGGGAACACCTATGTCGGCGGTACGCATCGGCCCATACACACTGCGGAACAACCTGATACTCGCGCCCATGGCCGGGGTCACGGACCAACCTTTCCGCACACTTTGCAAAGCCCTCGGGGCGGGCATGGTGGTGTCGGAAATGGTGACCAGCGACATGAGCCTGTGGAACAGCCGCAAGTCGAGCCTGCGCCGCATTCACGAAGGTGATCCCGAGCCTCGCTCGGTACAGATCGCCGGCGGTGATGCGCAGATGATGGCCGCGGCGGCCAGGGCCAACGTCGAGGCTGGCGCGCAGATCATCGACATCAACATGGGCTGCCCGGCAAAAAAAGTCTGCAACAAGGCCGCAGGCTCTGCTTTATTGAGAGATGAAGCCTTGGTCAGCGAAATCCTCCACGCCGTGGTCGGCGCAGTGGAGGTGCCGGTGACCCTGAAGATCCGTACCGGCTGGGACCGGACGAGCAAGAATGGCCTGGAGGTGGCGAAGATCGCCGAACAGGCAGGAATCCAGGCGCTTGCGGTACATGGCCGCACACGCGCCGACCTGTACACCGGTGAAGCCGAGTACGACACCATCGCTGCAATCAAGCAGGCGGTGTCGATCCCGGTGTTTGCCAACGGCGACATCACCTCGCCGGAAAAAGCCCGCGCGGTGCTCGACGCCACCGGCGTCGACGGCCTGCTGATTGGCCGCGCCGCCCAGGGGCGACCGTGGATCTTCCGCGAGGTCGAGCATTACCTGCGCACCGGTGAGCACCTGCCAGCCCCCGGGCTTGCGGAAGTTGAACGTATTTTGCTGGAGCACCTGGCCGCGCTGCATGCCTTCTATGGCGACGTGATGGGCGTACGTATCGCTCGCAAGCACGTAGGTTGGTACCTGGCTACACGCCCGGGCGGCAGGGAGTTTCGCGCCCGGTTCAATGCCTTGGAAGATACCCAAGCGCAGTGCGCCAACGTTCGGGCGTTTTTCGCCGAACGTACAGAGAGCCTTGATACAGAGGACGGACAAGGGGTGGCCGCATGACGATGATGACCGAGACATTAGTGAGTGGAACAACGCCCGTGAGCGACAACGCCAACCTCAAACAGCACCTCAACACGCCGAGCGAAGAGGGCCAGACCCTTCGCGACAGCGTCGAGAAAGCGCTGCACAACTACTTCGCCCACCTCGAAGGCGCGACCGTCACGGACGTGTACAACCTGGTGCTCTCCGAGGTCGAGGCGCCCCTGCTCGAAAGCGTGATGAACTACGTCAAGGGCAACCAGACCAAGGCCAGCGAGATGCTCGGGCTCAACCGTGGCACCTTGCGCAAGAAGCTCAAGCAGTACGACCTGTTGTAAAGCCAGAATCCCAATCAGAAAAGGCGGCTCGTCCAAGAGGCGCCTTTTTTTGACTTCACCGCGTTATGGAATCCGAAATGACCGACCAGACTACCCGCCTGCCGATCCGCCGCGCCCTGATCAGCGTCTCCGACAAGACCGGTATCCTCGAATTCGCCCGTGAGCTGCAACAGCTCGGTGTAGAGATCCTGTCCACCGGCGGTACCTACAAGCTGCTCAAGGACAACGGCGTGAACGCGGTGGAAGTGGCCGACTACACCGGCTTCGCCGAAATGATGGACGGCCGGGTCAAGACCCTGCACCCGAAGATCCACGGCGGCATCCTCGGTCGTCGCGGCACCGACGACGCCATCATGAACGAGCACGGCATCAAGCCGATCGACCTGGTCGCGGTCAACCTGTACCCGTTCGAAGCCACCATTTCCAAGCCAGGCTGTGACCTGCCGACTGCCATCGAGAACATCGACATCGGCGGCCCGACCATGGTCCGTTCGGCAGCGAAGAACCACAAGGACGTCGCCATCGTGGTCAACGCCAGCGACTACGCGGGTGTGCTGGAAGGCCTCAAGGCCGGCGGCCTGACCTACGCCCAGCGTTTCGACCTGATGCTCAAGGCCTTCGAGCACACCGCTGCCTACGACGGCATGATCGCCAACTACATGGGCAGCATCGACCAGGCCAAGGACACCCTGTCCACCGAAGGCCGCAGCGAGTTCCCGCGCACCTTCAACAGCCAGTTCGTCAAGGCCCAGGAAATGCGCTACGGCGAGAACCCGCACCAGAGCGCGGCGTTCTACGTGGAAGCGAAGAAGGGCGAGGCGAGCATCTCCACCGCCATCCAGCTGCAGGGCAAGGAGCTGTCGTTCAACAACGTGGCCGACACCGATGCCGCGCTGGAGTGCGTGAAGAGCTTCGTCAAGCCGGCCTGCGTCATCGTCAAGCATGCCAACCCCTGCGGCGTGGCGGTCGTGCCAGAGAACGAAGGCGGGATCCGCAAGGCCTACGACCTGGCCTACGCCACCGACACCGAATCGGCCTTCGGCGGCATCATCGCCTTCAACCGTGAGCTGGATGGCGAAACCGCCCAGGCTATCGTCGAGCGCCAGTTCGTCGAAGTCATCATCGCTCCGAAAATCTCCCAGGCTGCCCGTGATGTGGTGGCCGCCAAGCAGAACGTACGCCTGCTGGAGTGTGGCGAATGGCCTGCCGAGCGTGCTGCCGGTTGGGACTTCAAGCGCGTCAACGGTGGCCTGCTGGTGCAGAGCCGCGACATCGGCATGATCACTGCCGACGACCTGAAGGTGGTCACCAAGCGTGCACCGACCGAGCAAGAAATCCACGACCTGGTGTTCGCCTGGAAAGTGGCCAAGTTCGTCAAGTCCAACGCCATCGTCTACGCCAAGAACCGCCAGACCATCGGCGTCGGCGCCGGCCAGATGAGCCGCGTGAACTCCGCGCGTATCGCTGCAATCAAGGCTGAGCATGCTGGCCTGCAGGTGCAGGGTGCGGTCATGGCCTCGGATGCGTTCTTCCCGTTCCGTGACGGCATCGACAACGCGGCCAAAGTGGGTATCAGCGCGGTGATCCAGCCAGGTGGCTCGATGCGCGATGCCGAAGTCATCGCTGCTGCCGACGAAGCCGGTATCGCGATGGTATTCACCGGTATGCGCCACTTCCGCCACTGATTTACGGCAATCGGCCGCACTGAAGCAGGCATCTGCTGCGTTGGGGCCGGTTCCGCTGATGCTCATTGCCAGAAGGCAACTCCGCTCATCGGAACCGACCCCGCCTTGCATCTACCTGCTTCATTGCGACCTCGTACAGCGTGAGGCTTTGCCTCCCGTCAGACAGAATTCGAGGTTTTGACATGAAAGTTTTGATCATCGGCAGCGGCGGCCGTGAACACGCCCTGGCCTGGAAAGTCGCCCAGGACCCGCGCGTCGAGAAAGTCTTCGTCGCCCCCGGCAACGCCGGCACCGCCACCGAAGCCAAGTGCGAGAACGTCGCCATCGACGTACTGGCCCTGGAGCAACTGGCCGACTTCGCCGAGCAGAACGTGCAAATGACCATCGTCGGCCCGGAAGCGCCGCTGGTCGCCGGTGTCGTCGACCTGTTCCGCAGCCGTGGCCTGGACTGCTTCGGTCCGACCAAGGGCGCGGCCCAGCTGGAAGGCTCCAAGGCCTTCACCAAGGACTTCCTGGCCCGCCAGCAGATCCCTACCGCCGACTACCAGAACTTCACCGAGATCGAGCCGGCCCTGGCCTACCTGAAGGAAAAGGGCGCGCCGATCGTCATCAAGGCCGACGGCCTGGCGGCGGGCAAAGGCGTGATTGTCGCCATGACCCTGCAGGAAGCCGAAGATGCCGTGCGTGACATGCTCGCCGGCAACGCCTTCGGCGACGCAGGCTCGCGCGTGGTGATCGAAGAATTCCTCGACGGCGAGGAAGCCAGCTTCATCGTCATGGTCGACGGCCACAACGTGCTGCCAATGGCCACCAGCCAGGACCACAAGCGCGTCGGCGATGCCGACACCGGCCCGAACACCGGTGGCATGGGTGCCTACTCCCCTGCCCCGGTGGTCACCGCCGAGGTGCACCAGCGCGTCATGGACCAGGTCATCTGGCCGACCGTGCGCGGCATGGCCGAAGAAGGCAACGTCTACACCGGCTTCCTGTACGCGGGCCTGATGATCGACAAGGCGGGCAACCCCAAGGTCATCGAGTTCAACTGCCGCTTCGGCGACCCGGAGACCCAGCCGGTCATGCTGCGCCTGGAGTCGAGCCTGGTCCTGCTGGTCGAGGCCGCGTTCGCCGAGGCCCTGGACAAGGTCGAAGCACAGTGGAACCCACGCCCGAGCCTGGGTGTGGTCCTGGCTGCCGGCGGCTACCCGGGCGACTACGCCAAGGGCGCCGCGATCAGCGGCCTGGACGCTGCCGCCAAGCTCGAAGGCAAGGTGTTCCACGCCGGCACCACGCTCAAGGACGGCCAGGTCGTCACTGCCGGCGGCCGCGTGCTCTGCGCCACCGCCCTGGGCGATACCGTCGAGGCTGCGCAACAGCAGGCCTACCGCCTGGCCAAGGAAGTGAGCTGGGACGGCAGCTTCTACCGCACCGACATCGGCTACCGGGCAATTGCCCGCGAGCGCGGTGAAGATAAGCACTAAGCTACAACCGAAATGCCGTGCCGCCCTTGCGCACGGCCTTCGGCTCGTCGACAAGGCCCACCAAGGGCCTTGCCTTCGCCTTTGCGCGCCGCGCATAGTTGTTATCCGGCACCTCAGCCAAGAAAGGATCTCGTCGTGCGTCGGCTTCGGATTGCCATAGCCCTGTTCGTCAGCCTGCTGACCCTGCTTTGCCTGGCCCCGGCTTCAGCCGAACCCGGCGGGGGCTGGTCGGTTCTGCTCGACGAACACGCCAGCCTGCAACTCTCCGACGTGCGCTCCGACCGTTACCGCAACCAGTTCAGCCCAATATCCCTCGACGAACTGGATGCCGCCCTGCCCGACCAGGCCCTGTGGCTGCACTACCGCCTGGAACCGGCGGACCAGGAACGCCTGCTGCGCATTTTCGCGCCCGACCTCTCGCAACTGGACCTGTACGCCCTCGATGGCAACAAGTTGCTCCGCCAGTTGCACCACGGGCGCCAAGCGGGCAACGCCAGCCCGACCCTGCGTGGCAGTGACCATGCACTGCCGCTGCCCAACAGCGGACAAGCCCTGGATATCTACGTTCGCCTGGTTTCCGAACACCAGCTACGCCCGGCCATCAGCCTGGAAAGTGCCGCCCTGGCCGCCATCGACCAGCGCCAGCCGCTGCTGTTCGGCCTGCTGTTCGGCGGCTTGGTCATGCTGATACTGCACAACCTGGTCCGCGTGCTCTACGCACGCTCCGGCACCACCCTGGTGCTGGCCCTGTACCACGCCCTGATGCTGCTCAGTGCGTTGATCCTGCTCAACCTCAGCGGCCCGTGGTGGCAGGTGTGGCACAGCGCGCAAACCCCTGCCGCCTACCTCACGCTGGTCCTGGCGGGGCTCTCGGGGTTGTATTTCACCCAGCGTTTCTTCTCCCGTTGCCCCGCGCCGCGGCTGAACCGCCTGCTGCAGGCCGAAATGCTGATCGCCTGCATCAGCGGCCTGATGCTGCTATTCATCGACACCCTGCCGCTGAACCTCACCACCTATGCCCTGCTCGCCCTGGGTAGCGTCAGCATGCTGCTGGTCAGTGCCTACCACTGGTACAAGGGCTACTCGCCGGCACGCCTGTTCACCCTGGCCATGCTGGTGTTCAACCTTGGCGGCCTGGTGCTGCTGCCCGCCTTGCTCGGGCTGACCCGCACCCCCACGCCGTGGCTGCTGGGCATCCTGATGGGCATGACGGTCGCCAGCGGCATGCTGCTCAACCTGGCGGTGGGCGAGCGCCTGCGCAAACTCAACGATGAAAGCGCCCGTGCCAGCCGCGCCCTGGCCGCCAGCGATGCGGAAATCAATGCCAAGGCCGAGTTTTTGGCCAAGATCAGCCATGAGATCCGTACTCCGATGAATGGGGTGCTGGGCATGACCGAACTGCTGCTCGGCACGCCGCTTTCGGTCAAGCAGCGCGACTACGTGCAGACCATCCATAGCGCAGGCAACGAATTGCTCACGCTGATCAACGAGATCCTCGACATCTCCAAGCTCGAATCGCGGCAGATCGAGCTGGACGACGTGCAGTTCGACCTCAACGCCCTGATCGAAGATTGCCTGAACATCTTCCGAGCCAAGGCCGAGCAGCAGAACATCGAGCTCATCAGCTTCACCCAACCCCAGGTACCGCGGGTGATCAGCGGCGACCCCACGCGCCTGCGCCAGGCGCTGTCGAGCCTGCTGGAAAACGCCCTGAAGAACACCGTGCAAGGGGAAATCCTGCTGGTGGTGGCGCTGGACCAGCGTGGCGACATCCCGCGGCTGCGCGTCGCCGTGCAAGACAGCGGCGAGCCGATGCCCGCCGCCGAGCGCGAAGCGCTGTTGCAAGCCGAGCTGCACAGCCACCACTTCCTCTCCAGCAACAAGCTGGGCGGGCACCTGGGCCTGGTGATCGCCAAGCAGCTGATCGGCCTGATGCAAGGTGAGTTCGGTATCAAGACCAGCAGCAGCATGGGCAATACCCTGTGGCTGACACTGCCGCTCGACCCCTCACGCCTGGAGCAGCCCGCGGCTGACCTCGACGGCCCGCTGCGCGACGCGCGGGTGCTGGTGGTGGACGACAACGACACCTGCCGCAAGGTGCTGGTACAGCAATGCAGCGCCTGGGGCATGAACGTCAGCGCGGTGCCCTCCGGCAAGGAAGCGCTGGCCCTGCTGCGCACCAAGGCGCACCTGCGCGACTACTTCGACGCGGTGCTGCTCGACCAGAACATGCCAGGCATGACAGGCATGCAGCTGGCCGCCAAGATCAAGGAAGACCCTAGCCTGAACCACGACATCCTGGTGGTCATGCTCACCGGCATCAGCAACGCGCCGAGCAAGATCATCGCGCGCAATGCCGGGGTCAAGCGCATCCTGGCCAAGCCCGTGGCGGGTTATACCCTCAAGACCACCCTGGCCGAGGAACTGGCCCAGCGTGGCCGCGAGCCATCGCTGGCCCTGCCCTTCAACGGCACGCCAGCGCCGCTGGACCTGCCCGCCGACTTCCGCATCCTGGTCGCCGAGGACAACAGCATTTCCACCAAGGTCATCCGCGGCATGCTCGGCAAGCTCAACCTCGAGCCGGATACCGCAAGCAATGGCGAGGAGGCCTTGCAGGCGATGAAGGCACAGCGTTACGACCTGGTGCTGATGGACTGTGAAATGCCGATCCTCGACGGGTTCTCTGCCACCCAGCAACTGCGCGCCTGGGAAACCGCCAACCAGCGCCTGCGTACGCCGGTGGTGGCATTGACCGCGCATATCCTCAGTGAACACAAGGAACGGGCGCGCCTGGCCGGCATGGACGGGCACATGGCAAAGCCTGTGGAGCTGTCGCAATTGCGCGAGTTGATCCTGTTCTGGGCCGCGCGCCGTGCGGCCACCTCGGGCTCGGTATCGACCTCCTGAGCCCACTCGCCAGGGCGTCAGCTGCTGATACACTTTCCCGCACCTTTCCCGCCATGGACTCACGCCCATGCTCCATGAGTTGTTCAGCGTCTACCTGAAGATGCTCGTGCTCTACAGCCCATTCTTCGTGCTTTCGTGCTTCATCAGCCTGACCCGCGGCCACTCCAGCAAAGAGCGCAAGCAGCTCGCCTGGCGCGTGGCGATCGCGGTGCTGATCGCCAGCGTGCTGCTGTACCTGTTCGGGCGGGTGATCTTCAGCGTGTTCGGCATCACTGCCGATGCGTTTCGCATCGGCGCCGGCTCCGTATTGTTCATCTCGGCATTGGGCATGGCCCAGGGCAAGTCGGCAGTGCAGGCCGACAACGTGCAGCAGGATGTGACCATCGTGCCGCTGACCATCCCCCTCACGGTCGGCCCCGGCACCATCGGCGCCCTGCTGGTGATGGGCGTCAGCCAACCCCACTGGGACGACAAGGCGCTGGCCATCGTCAGCATCGCCCTGGCCAGTTTCACCGTCGGCCTGGTGCTGTACCTCTCGCACCGCATCGAACGGATCCTCGGCGACCAGGGCCTGCAGATCGTCAGCCGCCTGATGGGGCTGTTCGTCTGTGCGCTCGCGGCGCAGATCATCTTCACCGGCATCAGGGGCTACCTGGTCGGCTAGATCTCCACGTCGCGGATGTACCGGGCGAAGCTGCTGTGCAATGCCCTCTCGACCTTGCTCCGATACTCTTGTTCGAACAGGCGTGGGTTGAAACGCACCAACGTCGCCCGTACCTTGCGGGCCTTGCGCTCGCGGTAGAGAAACCCGGCGCTGAGCTGCGCCGTTTCGCACACCTCGTGGTAAAGCACCATGTCCACATACCCGCCTTTGACCGCCGCGCAGGGCACCAACTGGAAGCGACGTTCCTCGCGGCTACGCTGCTCGAAGTGCAGCAGCGTGCCTGCGTCTCGCTTCAACTGATCGAACGCAATACCGGTGGTGACCGCGTAGTAATCCCCGCCCTTGGCACCGATCGTCTGCAACGCCGTATCGACGATCTGCTCACGGCTCTCGTCCGGCCAATGAATTTGCTCGGGGGTTACCGCGTCCCAACCGAGGTAGCGCAGCTTGTTGCGGTAAGCCGAATACCAGTCGAGCTTGGGGTTGGTTTCATAGTCGGCCCGCGTCTGAGTCTCGGCCATCAACAGGGCCATGTGCACGGCGCTGCGTTGCTGCGTATTGCCGCCTGGAATGGTCACCAGGCTCGTACCGACCACCGCAGTGCGTTGATCACTCATGTCCGCCTCCGGCTATCGCGTGCACCAAGCCTACCGCCATCAGCACCTGGCCCCCTGTGCATGCGCTGGGTGATGATCCAGCCGCTACTGGCAATGGCCTGGACGTACGCGCCATGCCACCCGGGGAAATGCGTGCAGCGTGAGCCGCGCACCTTGTTCTCCAACAACTGCGCATAGATCAACGTGTCGAGCGCGGCCTGCTGTTTCATCGAATCACCTCCTGCGAGAAGCGACAAAACGGGGCTGCGCCTGCGCACAGCCCCGTTCCGTTCAGATGTCGAAATCCATGACATTGGCAAATGCGCGCTCGGCCAACTTGTCGATGATCGCTTCACGCAGTTTGTCGTTGTAGGACGCTTTGTTGAACGACAGCAGCGCCATGCCCGAATAGTTCTGCGACGAGGTGCTTTTCCACTCGAACACCAGCGTATCCAGGTCGTTCTGGCTGGTGGCAGCGCTGATGGCGGCGACCCCCATGAGCACTTCACCCTCGCTGATTTCCATGCACGAGGCGAGCCCCACCGTGGCGCTGCTTTTCTTCTTCACGTTGCTGGAGAACAGTTGCTGGGGCTCAGTGACCTTGTCCAGGCCGTCCACCGCCTGGCTGGCCAGCGAAATCATCGCTTCGCCGAGCGGCCCACCGACCAGCGTCTGACCTGCGACTTTCATCGCCTTGAATGCAATGGCCCCGAGGGTCAGCGACTTGCCAGAGATATCTTCGCGCTCGAAGGTGCGACGGACCTTAGCCCAGCCGCTCCCCTCCAGGGTCCTGATGAATTCGTCGAACCACTGTTCGGCCTGGTCTCCCTGGCTGTAGCGCTTGGAGGCCACCAGAGAAGCGAGTTGGAAAGAACTCTTCACATCGCTGCGGCTCTGGTACGACATGCCAGCGCCAAATGCCATCAGGGATTGTTCGACCACCGCCGCGCTGTTGGTGGTGGTGACGTTCGTGTTGTCGGTCATCTTGGATAGTCCTTCTGTGTGTGCCCCGACGCGAAGCGGTCGGGGCAGCACACGCTACCCAAGTGCTCTTCGATCGACAGGAGCGAAGGGGTTCCTAACGCCCCTCGCCTGCTACGGGATACCAGCGTGGCGTATACACCCACTGCCCGCCGCAAGCCTTGTCGAACGTGCAGGTGGTGGACGAACCGACCAGCACCATGGTGCGCATATCGACCATTTCCGGCAGCAACTCGGCCAGGGTGACGACCCGCAGCGTCTGCCCTGGCCTACCGATATCGCGGCCAAGTACTACAGGTGTCTGGCCTTCGCGATGACGTCGCACAATGTCCAGGGCATTGCCCAGTTGCCAGGGCCTGGCCTTGGAAATCGGGTTGTAGAACGCCAACACCAGGTCGGCCTGGGCGGCTAGGTCCAGGCGCTTCTCGATGATCGACCAGGGCTTGAGGTTGTCCGACAGCGACATCACACAGAAGTCGTGCCCCAGCGGCGCACCGGCCTGTGCTGCGGTGGCCAGGGAAGCGGAAACCCCTGGCAGGATTTGCAGGTCGACGCGATGCCAGGCGGGGTCGCTGGAGGCGTGCAGCGCTTCGAGCACCGCCGCGGCCATGGCGAACACGCCAGGGTCGCCGGACGACACCACCACCACCGAGCGCCCTTGGGCGGCCAGTTCGAAGGCGTGTCGGGCGCGCAGCATCTCTTCGCGGTTATCCGTGCAATGCAGCACCTGGTCGTCGCGGAACGGGCCGGCCATGCGCACATAAGTCTCGTAGCCCAGCACGTCCTCGGCACGGGCCAGCTCGGCCTTGACCGCCGGGACCATCAGCTCGGCGGCGCCTGGGCCGAGGCCGATCACCGCCAGGCGCCCGCGCCGGCGGCCGATCTGTGCGATATCGACCGGCGCGCTCGCCACGGCGATTGCGACACCCGCATGCTCGCTGACTCGCGCCCCCGGCACGGCCTGCGCCAGCATCTGCACCAGATGCTCGGCCTGTGGCGCATAACGCAGGGCGACGCCCAGCGCCTGCGCTGCCTCGTGCAAGGCAGGCTCGGCCATCGCCTGCTCCGGCGCCAGCAGGCACGCCAGTGCAGCCTCGGCAATGCCGGCGCTGCCGAGCGCCTGGCGAACCCGGGCAACCACCTCGCCCTGCTCGCCATCCATCGCCACCACCACCGCACGCGCATGGATCAACAACTCATCGCGGCTCGCCGGGCGTGCCTCGCAGCCCACATGAATGGTTCGCCGGGCTGCGCCATCCTCGGGAAGCTGCGCGTCAGCGAGCCAAGGCGCATCGCCTTCGATGCGCACGGCTTCACCGGCCAGCAGGTCAGAAACGAAGCGCTTGCCTTGCTCGATATCGGCCAACGCATAGCCCTCAGGCGGGTTGAGCAGGCAGGTGCCGAAACGCAGCTCGCCACTGGTGGTGATGGCCGCCGCCACACCCAACGCTTCGCCCAACTCGCGGGCCATGACATTCACCCCCGCCAGCCCGCCCAGCAGCGGCACCACCGCACTGCCATCCTCGGCGACGGCCAGTACGGGAGGCTCGGCGCCCTTCTCGTCGAGCAGCCCGGCCAGGCTGCGAATGACGATGCCGGCAGCGCACAGGGCGATGATCGGCGTGCCCTGGGCATAAAGCGCACGCAACGCATCGCCGAAGGCCGGGTAATGCACGTCCACGGCGTCCACCCGCCCGCGCAGGCCATGGACCAGCGCCTGCGGATAACGCTGCTGGATACGCCGCGCCGTGGCCAGGCTGCCGGGGCCGAGGATGACGATTGCCGGGGCGGTGTTCGGGTTCAGCCCTGCCATTTTTCCCCCGGTACCACGATCAGCGAGAAATAAGGCGAAGACTGCGGGTCGACCTCATCCAGGGCGACGATCTTCTGGTTGGCCATGGTCGCGCGTTCGACATACAGCGCACGACTGTCCAGACCCAGCTCGGCGAGCACCTGGCGCACCTTGGGAAAATTGCGTCCAAGCTTCATGATCACTGCCGCATCGGCATCGGCCAGGCGGCGCTTGAGCTCATCGTGGGGCAGCACGCCGGAGAGCACGGTGAGGGTCTGGTTGCGGTACACCAGCGGCGCACCGAGCACCGAGGCACCGCCCAGCATCGAACACACGCCCGGGATCACCTGGGCCTCATAGCGCTGCGCCAGGCGGTCGTGCAGGTACATGTACGAGCCATAGAAGAACGGGTCGCCCTCGCAGATCACCGCTACGTCGCGCCCGGCATCCAGATGCTCGGCCACTTGCACGGCGGCTTCGTCGTAGAAGTCGCTGATGACCTGTTCGTAGGACAACGGCGCCGGCAACACCTCGGTGGTCACCGGGTACACCAGCGCCAGCAGGGTTTGCTGCGCTTGCAGGTGCGCCTCGATGATGCCGAAGGCGTTGCCGCGCTTGCCCTTGGCCACGAAGTACGCCACTACCGGTGCCTCGCGTAGCAGACGCAGGGCCTTGAGGGTAATCAGTTCAGGGTCGCCGGGGCCTACGCCCAGGCCAAGCAGACGTCCGCGCGGGGCCATCACTCTACCTCCGTGGCCAGGGCGTTGACCGCCGCTGCGGCCATCGCACTGCCGCCCAGGCGGCCCTGCATGATCACGAATGGCACGCCACGGCTGTCGGCGGCGAGCATCGCCTTGGACTCGGCAGCCCCCACGAAGCCCACCGGGAAGCCAAGGATCAACGCAGGTGGAGGTGCGCCTGCATCGAGCATTTCCAACAGGTAGAACAGCGCCGTCGGCGCATTGCCGATCACCACCACGCTGCCTTCGAGGTGCGGGCGCCACAGCTCAAGGGCCACCGCCGAGCGGGTGTTGCCCGCCTCCAAGGCCAGCGCCGGCACGCTTGGGTCGCGCAGGGTGCAGATCACCGGGTTGTTGGCGGGCAGGCGCGCGCGGGTGATGCCCTCGGCAACCATGTGTGCGTCGCACAGGATCGGCGCGCCCTTGGCCAGCGCCTCGCGCCCGGCGGTGCCTGCGCCTTCGGAGAATTGCAGGCCGTCGACGGCCTCGACCATGCCGCAGGCGTGGATCACCCGCACGGCGAGTTTCTCAAGGTCGGCGGGAATGCGTTCGAGCCGGGCCTCCTCGCGGATGATCCGGAAGGAATTGCGATAGATCTCCTGACCATCGCGGATGTAGTCAATCATCAAGGTGCTCCGTCGGCAGGTCGAGCATCGCGCCTGCTTCTTCTGGGGTAAGGTCGGATGCGCGCAGGCGGCCGAAGCCAGGCGTGCGCACATCGCGCAGATAAAGGTCGTAACGTCCCGGGGCACGGGCCAGCAAGGTGGCCGGGGCGACATGGGCCACGGCGCAGGAGCGTGGGCAGCCCGACAGGTGCACGCTACCCGGCGCCTTGGCGTGCAACCGAGCTGCCACGCGTGCCGCGTCGGCCTTGGTATCGGCCTGGCCCTTGGCACAGCCGCTGGAGCCGGTGCAGGCAGTGACCTGCGCCAGGGGCTCGCGGGGCGTGCAGAGCATGCCCAGCGCCGTCAGTTCGGCCTGGGCCTGCTCGATGCGCTCAGCGTTGAAATGGGTCAGCACCAGGCCCTGCCAGGGGCTCAGCCGCAGGCTGCCATCGCCTGCTTCGCGGGCTTGTCGGGCGAGCCCGCGCAACATGGCCGGGGTCAGGCGGCCCAGGGGCGGCGCCACGCCCAGGGCCATGCCTTGCTGCTGGGCAAGCGGTCCGAGCCAATCGCCCGCGCTCGGTTTGCGGCGCCAGCCCAGCACGTCGGCATCCTGGCGAATGTCCAACCCAAGCCCTTCGACGAAGGCTGTGGGCGAGCAGGTTTCCAGTAACTGGCGCATACGCGACTGCTCAGGCGTTGCCAAGTCGAGGAAGCGCTCAAGCACCGCGCGCACCAGCGCCAGCCCCTGGGCCAGCGGCACTGCGCCCAGTACCTGGCCGTCAGCGGGGCAACCGGCCAGGCCAAAGGCCAACCACGGCTGCTGGTCGAGCTGCATGGCCGACAACCACAAATCGTGCGGGTGTTCGAGCATGGCCAAGCCTTCGCCGCCATCGAGCTGTACCGCGAACTTGGCCGACAGCTGATGCAGGCGAGGCGTGCTTTCCAGCATCGCCAGTACCTGCGTGGCCAATGGTCGCACGTCGAACAGTTGCTCGGGGTCGACACCGGCCAAGGGGCTGAGCATCAGGTTGCGCACATCGTCACCCGCCGCCTCACGCGGGCCGAGGCCTGCGGCCAGCAGGTGCTCGACCAGGCCGTTATGGTCAGCCTGGATACCGCGGATTTGCAGGTTCCCGCGGTTGGTCGCCTCGATCACCCCGCCGGCGAAACGCTCGGCGGCCTCGGCCACCGCCTCGGCCTGCCCGGCCAGCAGCAGGCCGCCGGGCAGCTTGATACGGCAGATGCCGCCGTCCCGGGCAGCGACGATGCGCCACAACCCCGGGCAAGCCGAGGGGCGGGGCGAAACGTCGGGGGTCTGGGCGTGCGTCAAGAGGGGTGTCCGGCAATCGTGAAGGTGCGCTTCAGTGTAGAAGGCGCGGTATTATGCCTGCTTTGCCCGGCGGCATGAAAAGCCGGTGGTCGAACGCTGGCCGCAGGGCCCGCGCAACAGGTTTCATGAGGACACCATGGCCCCCTGGCTGACAGTAATAGGTATCGGCGAAGACGGCTTCAGCGGCCTGGGCAAACAGGCCCGGCGCGCACTGCTGGGCGCTGCACGTATTTTCGGCAGCCCACGCCAGCTGGCCCTGCTGCCACGCTGCGTGGTCGGCCAGCGCCACGCATGGCCAACCCCGTTCTCCCTGGCCGAGGTGCTGGCCCTGCGCGGTGAGGCGGTGTGCGTGCTGGCCAGCGGCGACCCGATGTTCTACGGCGTTGGCGCCAGCCTGGCGCGGCAGGTGCCGGTCGCTGAAATGCAGGTGCTGTCGATGCCGTCCTCCTGCGCCCTGGCCGCAGCGCGCCTGGGCTGGCCGTTGCAGGATGTGCAGGTGCTGTCGATCGTCGCCCGTCCTTTGCCTGTGCTCAACGCCCAGCTCTACAGCGGTGTGCGCCTGCTGGTGCTGAGCAATGACGGCGACAGCCCAGCCGCCATTGCCGCCCTGCTGCGCGAGCGCGGCTTCGGCCCCAGCCGGATGCAGGTGTTCGAGCACCTGGGCGGCGAGCAGGAACGCACCCTCTCGGGCACCGCCGAGGACTGGCCGCACGCCCAGGTCGCCGCGCTCAACCTGGTGGCCATCGAATGCCAGGCAGCGCCCGACGCACAACGCCTGTCGCCAGTGATCGGCCTGCCGGACAGCGCCTTCCGGCACGACGGGCAACTGACCAAGCGCGACGTACGCGCCATCACCCTCGCGCGCCTGGCGCCCACGCCAGGCGAGCTGCTGTGGGATGTCGGCGCAGGTTGCGGCTCCATCGGCATCGAGTGGATGCGCGCCCACCCCAGTTGCCGCGCACTGGCCATCGAGGCCGACGAAGGCCGCCAGGCGTTCATCGAACATAACCGCGAACAGCTTGGCGTGCCGGGCCTGCAACTGGTACGCGGCAAGGCCCCCGAAGCGCTGGAGGCCTTGGAGCCCCCCAATGCGATCTTCATTGGTGGCGGCGTCACCCGCGAAGGCGTGCTTGCCCTGTGCTGGGAGCGCCTGCGCCCCGGCGGACGTCTGGTGGCCAATGCCGTGACCCTGCAAAGCGAACTGGCCCTGGCGCACTTTCGCGAGCAGCACGGCGGCGAGCTGACCCGCATCCACGTCGCCCAGGCCCAGCCCCTCGGCGCCTTCGACACTTGGCGCCAGGCGCTGCCCATCACCCTGCTCGATGTGGTCAAGCCTCGCGATGCGTGAAGAAACCCGCGAACAGCCCGCGCCTTTGCGCAGCGGCCTGACCACCGGCAGCTGCGCCACCGCCACCAGCCTGGCCGCCGCGCGCCTGCTGCTGACCGGTCAGTGCGACGACGCCGTGCACATCATCCTGCCCAAGGGCAAGCAAGTGCAGATGCGCCTGGAATTCTGCCGCCGCGACGGCGAACGGGCCGAGGCCGGCACGCTCAAGGATGCTGGCGACGACCCGGACGTCACCCACGGTGCCTTGCTCTACAGCCAGGTACGCCTGCTGGCCGAGCCGGGCATTCGTTTCGTCGCGGGCCAAGGCGTCGGCACCGTGACCCGCCCAGGCCTGGTGCTGGCCGTGGGCGAGCCGGCGATCAACCCGGTGCCACGGCGGATGATCGGCGAGCACCTGCAAAAGCTGGCCGAGGAATGCGCCTACGCAGGCGGCTTCGAGGTCACGGTCAATGTGCAGGGTGGCGAGCAACTGGCGCTCAAGACCATGAACCCACGCCTGGGCATCCTCGGCGGGTTGTCCATCCTGGGCACCAGTGGCATCGTCCGGCCCTTCTCCTGCGCGGCCTACATCGCCTCGATCCAGCAAGGCATCGATGTAGCCCACAGCAATGGCTACACCCATGTTGCCGCCTGCACCGGGAACGCCAGCGAAGACACCATGCGCCGGGTCTACGCCCTACCGGAAATCGCCCTGATCGAGATGGGCGACTTCGTTGGCGCGGTGCTCAAGCACCTGCGCAAGGTGCCCATGGCGCGCCTGAGCCTGTGCGGCGGTTTCGGCAAGATCAGCAAGCTGGCCGCCGGGCATATGGACCTGCATAGCCGCCACTCGAGCATCGACCTGCCGCAACTGGCCGCCTGGGCCGCCGAAATCGGCGCCGACGCCGCATTGCAACAGGCCATCGTCGCCGCCAACACCAGCCAGCAGGCCCTGGCGTTGGCCCATGCGTCCGGCATCGCCTTGGGTGATGCGGTGTGCGGGCATGCGCTGGCCTTCGCCCGCAGCGTGGTACCCGCCCAGGTGCAGGTGGAGGTATTTGCCATCGACCGCCAGGGCGGCATCGTCGGCCAGGCGGGGGGGCAATGAACGGCCGGATCCTCTTGCTCGGCGGTGTCAGCGAAGCCCTGGCCATCGCCCGACACCTGGGCCCTGCGCATGTCTACAGCCTGGCCGGGATTGGCCGCGTGCCCCAGGACCTGGCCTGCCAGGTGCGCGTTGGCGGCTATGGTGGCGCCGACGGGTTGGCGGCCTACCTGCGCCAGGCGCGTATCGACCTGCTGATCGACGCCACTCACCCTTACGCCGCGCAAATCAGCCGCAACGCCGCCCAAGCCGCCCAGGCCGCGGGCATTCCCTGCTGGGCCCTGCGCCGCCCGGCCTGGCAGGCGCAAGCGGGTGATGATTGGCGAGAGGTGGACGACTGGGCCGGGCTGATCGAGGCCTTGGCGGCGTTCCAACGCCCGCTGTTCACCCTGGGCCGCGAGCCCTTGCAGCACCTCGAGGAAATCCCTGCGCAGCAGTTCTGGACCCTGCGCGCCCTCGAAGCCTGCCCAGGCAATGAGCGCTGCGAAGTGATCGGCGCGCGCGGGCCTTTTCACCTCGACGACGAACGCGCGCTGTTCGAGCGGCGGCGCATCGATGTGCTGGTCAGCAAGAACAGCGGCAGCGTGGCCACCGAGCCAAAGCTCGAGGTAGCGCGCGAGCGCGGGGTGCCGGTGTTGATTCTCAAGCGGCCGGTGTTGCCTGAGGTTGATCGGGTGTTTGGCGATGCCAACCAGCTTCTCCTGGCACTCGACCACTGAACGCTAGGCGTCCATCAGACCAATCCCACCACCGCGCCAGACACGACTGAATGGCCAATGACGCAGGGCCTGCCGTAGACTCCCAACACCCTCCCCCGGCAAGGCCCTGCCCATATGGAAATGCAATGGTGGATCTGGCTCGTGTTCGGCGTCGCCCTGGTGCTGCTCGAACTCGTGATGCCCACGTTCTTCATACTCTGGTTCGGCATCGGTGCCGTGCTGGTAGCGCTGGTCGCCCTGGCGGCGCCCAGCCTGCCGCTGGACATGCAGGTGCTGCTCTGGGTGCTGTTCTCTTCCGTCACTACCTTCCTGTGGTTCAAGGTGTTTCGCCGCAAGCAGCCGGACACCCGCTGGACCGCCGACAGCGTGATCGGTGAAGTCGGCCTGCTGACCGCCAGCGTGTCGCCGTTCCAGAAAGGCCGCGTGCGTTTCCAAAAGCCGATCCTCGGCAACGAAGAATGGGTCTGCGTCGCCGACAGCGACATCGCGGCAGGTGCGCGCGTACGGCTGTCAGCCATCGAAGGCAATATCGCCCGGGTCGTCCCGGCCTGAACCCTGCACTAAAAGGAAGTTCTCACCATGACCAGCCTCATCGTCGTCAGCGTCATCGCCCTGTTCGTGCTCATCACCGTGTTCAAGGGGGTGCGCATCGTGCCCCAGGGCGAGGAATGGATCGTCGAGCGCCTGGGCCGCTACCACAGCACCCTCAAGCCCGGCCTGAACATCGTCATCCCCTACATGGACGTGGTCGCCTACCGCCTGCCGACCAAAGACATCATCCTCGATGTGCAGCAGCAGGAAATCATCACCCGCGACAACGCGGTGATCGTCGCCAACGCCCTGTGCTTCGCCAAGGTCGTCGACCCGCAGAAAGCCTCCTATGGCGTGCAAAACTTCACCTTCGCCGTCACCAGCCTGACCATGACCTCGCTGCGGGCCATCGTTGGCGCCATGGACCTCGACGAAGCGCTGTCCAGCCGCGAGCAAATCAAGGCGCGGCTGCGCGAGGCGATGTCCGAGCAGACTGAAGACTGGGGCGTGACCGTGCGCTCGGTGGAAATCCAGGACATCAAGCCTTCCGAGAACATGCAGGTGGCCATGGAGCGCCAGGCAGCCGCCGAGCGTGAGCGTAAAGCCGACGTGACCCGTGCAGAAGGCGCCAAGCAGGCGGCCATTCTCGAAGCCGAGGCGCGCCTGCAAGCGGCGAAGCTGGATGCCGAGGCGCAGATCAACCTGGCCGAGGCCTCGGCCCGCGCCATTTCGCTGGTCAAGGAAGCCGTGGGCAGCGAGACGGTACCCGCCATGTACCTGCTCGGTGAACGCTACATCGGCGCGATGGAAAACCTGGCCGGCAGCGACAATGCCAAGGTGGTGGTGCTGCCGGCAGACCTGCAAGAGACCGTGCGCGGGCTGATGGGTCGCGGCAAAGCGTGAAGCGGGGTGCGGCACTTCATCGCACCCCGGCATTTTTACCTATACTCGGCCTTACAATAGTCGCTGATTCCTGACCGGATCTCTCCATGCCCCCACGTCGGCACATCGCCTGGCTAGCCTGTCTAGCCGTGCTGTTCAACCTGCTGGCCATGCCACTTTCCTCCGCCGCCCCCAATGGCGCGGCGGAGGAACTGCTGTGGGGGGCCTTCTGCTCCAGTGGCGGTGCCAAGGCCAAGCCTGATGTGCAGGCCCTGGCCAAGATCGACCTCGGCCAACAAAGCGACCAGCATTCCAACATGCAGCACTGCTGGTGCTGCTCTGGCGCCGCACCTGCACTGGCCCTCCCCGGCCACCCCGCGCAATTGCACGCTCCGCCCGCGCTACGCTTTGGCCACTCGCCACCCATCGCTTCACACCAGCCCACGCCGCGCCAGCTGTGGCCGGCACTCAACCCCCGAGCCTCTCCCCTAGCCTGAGTTCGCAACGCACGCGCACGCACTCGAACAGACCGGAGACTCACCATGCTCAAAAAAGCCCTTATCCTGGCCACCCTGCTGCTGCCCAGCGCCTTCGCCAGCGCCCACGAATACAGCGTCGGCGAACTGCATATCGCCCACCCCTGGTCCCTGGCGCTGCCGCCCAACGCACCCAACGTCGCGGCCTATTTCGTGGTGCACAACAACGGCAAGGTCGATGACCGTTTGCTGAGTGTCGAAACGCCTATCAGCGACGACGCCCAGTTGCACGAGCACGCCAAGACCGCCGACGGGCTGATGAAGATGCAGCAGGTGCCCAGCGTGGTGATCCCTGCCGGCAAGGACCTGGCCTTTGCCCCCAGCGCCTACCATGTGATGCTGCTGCAACCCAAGGACCGCAGCCTGCTGGTCGATGGCATGCGCTTCCCGCTGACCCTGCACTTCGAGAAGGCCGGCGACATCACCGTCGAGGTGGCTGTACAACGGCAGGCGCCCGCCGAACAGGCGGTGCACGAACACGCACACTGACCTGACCTTCGCTCACCATGAGCCTGCCGCGCGACCGCCCCTTCCGCTCCACACGCCCTGACCGCAGGCGCGTCGGTGGCGGCTGGCTGAGCCTGTTCGCCATGTGGATGATCTTCATCGGCCCGCTGGTTTCCCAGTCGATGCCGATGAACCCTCATGCCAGCATGTCCATGGAGCACGCCATGCCGATGCCCAGTGGGCACGAGCACGGCGCCATGGCGCACGGCGGTCATGCTGGCCACGGCGGTGACGCCCACGCCCACGCACTGTGGGAAGCCTGCGGCTACTGCACCCTGCTGTTCAATTGCCCCGCCCTGCCGCAAACCCTCAGCCCACTCAGCGCCAGCAGCGCGCTCCCCCCTCTGCCCAACACCCTTCCTCCACGCCAGGGCCACGCCCGCCAGGCGGTATTCCCCGGTGCACGCAGCCGCGCACCGCCCCTCTCGACCAGCGCCTGAACCACACGCTACACGCCCGAAGCCAGGAGGCTTCGCGCTGACTCACGACTGATCGACTGGAATCACTATGTCCGGCTGCACCCCTGCTTTTGCCCTCTCCCTGCGCGGGACCATTGCCCTGCTCTGCGGCTCGTTGCTCGCACCTTTGGCTCTGGCCGCCGAAGTTGGCCACGAGGGCCATGCCCATGAGCCACCCGAACTCAGCCCCACGGTCATCACCGCCGTGGCACCGAGCTCGCCGCTGACCATCGTCACCAACCCCAAGGACCCACGCCAACCGGTACCGGCCAGCGATGGCGCCGACTACCTCAAGACCATCCCCGGCTTCTCGGCCATCCGCTCCGGCGGCACCAATGGCGACCCGGTGCTGCGCGGCATGTTCGGCTCGCGCCTGAACATCCTCACCAACGGCGGCGTGATGCTCGGCGCCTGCCCCAACCGCATCGACGCCCCCACCTCGTACATCTCGCCGGAAACCTACGATCGCCTGACCGTGATCAAAGGTCCGCAAAGCGTGATCTGGGGCCCGGGCGGCTCGGCCGGGACAATCCTCTTCGAGCGTGAGCCGGAGCAATTCGGCGAACTCGGCAGCCGCGTCAACGCAAGCCTGTTGGCCGGCTCCAACGGCCGCTTCGACAAGGTGCTGGATGCCGCCGCCGGCAACCGCCAGGCCTACGCACGCTTCGTCGGCAACCAGTCGCGCTCGGACGACTACCAGGACGGCAACGGCGACGACGTGCCGTCGCGTTGGGACAAGTGGAACGGCGACGTCACCCTGGGCTGGACCCCAGACACCGACACCCTGCTGGAACTCACCGCCGGCAAGGGCGATGGCGAAGCCCGCTACGCCGGCCGCGGCATGGACGGCTCGCAGTTCAAGCGCGAGAGCCTGGGTTTGCGCTTCGAGAAATCCAACCTCGGCGAGGTGCTCGACAAGGTCGAGGCGCAGGTCTACTACAACTACGCCGACCACGTGATGGACAACTACAGCCTGCGCACGCCAAGCGGCAGCGGCATGATGGGCATGCCCATGGTCAGCAACGTCGACCGCCGCACCCTCGGCGCGCGGGTCAAGGCCACCTGGCGTTGGGCCGACGTGCAGTTGGTCAGCGGCCTGGACGCGCAGACCAACGAGCACCGCAAACGCGGCGGCATGGGTACCGATGCGCACAGGGGCCAGCCCTGGACCAAGGACGCCGACTTCCACAACTACGGTCTGTTCAGCGAGCTGACTTGGTACGCCACCGGCGAGGACCGTTTCATCACCGGTGCACGCCTGGACCGCGCCTCGGCCCGCGATTTCCGCCAAGGTAGCGCCACCGACGGCACCACCCGCGCCGACACTCTGCCCAGTGGCTTCGTGCGCTACGAGCACGACCTGGCAGACCTGCCTGCCACCACCTACATCGGCCTGGGCCACGCGCAACGCTTCCCCGACTACTGGGAGCTGTTCTCGCCCAGTCGCGCTCCGGTTGGCGCCGCCAACGCCTTCGACGGCATCAAGCCGGAAAAGACCACCCAGCTCGACTTCGGCATCCAGTACCAGGGCGAGCGCCTGGAGGCCTGGGCCTCGGGTTATGTCGGGCAAGTGCGCGACTACATCCTGTTCGACTACCGCCCGAACATGATGGGCACGCTCACCTCCCAGGCGCAGAACATCGACGCCCGCATCATGGGCGGCGAACTGGGCGCGGCCTACAAGCTGACCGAACGCTGGAAGGCCGACGCTACGCTGGCCTATGCCTGGGGCAAGAACAGCAGCGACGGCAAGGCGCTGCCACAAATGCCGCCTCTGGAAAGCCGCCTTGGCCTGACCTACAGCCGCGACAACTGGAGCGCAGGTGCCCTGTGGCGCCTGGTGGCGGCGCAAAACCGCATCGCCGAGAACCAGGGCAACGTGGTCGGCAAGGACTACGAGCAAAGCGCCGGCTTCGGCGTGTTCTCGTTCAACGGGGCCTACAAGGTGAACAACAACCTCAAGCTCAGCGCAGGCGTCGACAACCTGTTCGACAAGGCCTACGCCGAGCACCTGAACCTCGCCGGCAATGCCGGGTTCGGCTTCCCGTCGGCAGACCCGCAAGCGTTGAAAGAGCCCGGCAGGACGTTCTGGACCAAGGTCGATGTGAGCTTCTGACAACAACTACGGGCGCGGTCCTTGCCGCGCCCAACCAAAGCCGATGGGGGTTCCCATGAGCAAACCGAGCGTTTCCTTCTACAACCTGGCGTGGCGCTGGCATTTCTATGCCGGGCTGTTCGTCGCGCCTTTCATGATCCTGTTGGCACTCACCGGGATCATCTACCTGTTCAAACCGCAGCTCGACCCGCTGATGTATCGCGAGTTGCTGGTGGTCGAGGCCGGTGACCACCGGCAAACGGCCGACACCTTGCTGGCCAATGTGCGCCAGGTCTATCCACAAGGTCAGGTAAGCCAATACCTGCCTGCGCCCGACGCTACCCGCAGCGCGCAGTTCGTGGTGCACCACGGTGGGCTTGAACTGAATGTGTTCGTCGACCCTTACAGCGGCAAGGTGCTGGGCGAACAGGATGCCAAACGCAACCTGCAAGCCATCGCCCGCGCGCTGCACGGCGAGCTGATGGTTGGCACCGTGGGCGATCGCCTGGTGGAGCTGGCGGCGGGCTGGGGCATCGTGTTGGTGGTGTCCGGCCTGTACCTGTGGTGGCCGCGCGGGCGCAACAGCGCGGGCGTGCTGTGGCCACGCCTGTCGGCACGTGGGCGCGTGCTGTGGCGCGACTTGCATGCGGTGACCGGCTTCTGGGGCTCGGCCCTGTTGCTGTTGATGCTGCTCAGCGGCATGACCTGGACCGGCCTGTGGGGCAAGCAGTACGCCGACCTGTGGAACCGCTTCCCGGCGGCCATGTGGAACGACGTGCCGAAATCCGACCAGCAAGCGCGGGTGCTTAACGAAGCCCACCGCCAGACAGTGCCGTGGGCGATGGAAAACACGCCGATGCCAGTGTCCGGTGCCCATGCCGAGCACGCCGGGCATCACGGCATGGCCAGCGCTCCAGCCGCGCCACAGGTCAGTTTGCAGCAGGTCCAGGACCTGGCCAGCGCACGCCAGGTCGAGCCGGGTTACAGCATCACCCTGCCGACCACGGCCGAGGGCGTGTTCACCATCGCAGTATTCGCCGATGACCCACGCAACGACGCCACCTTGCATGTCGACCAGTACACCGGCCAGGTGCTGGCCGATGTGCGTTGGGAGCACTACAGCCCGGTCGCCCGTGCCACGGAGCTTGGGGTGATGCTGCACGAGGGCAAGATGTTCGGGGTGTGGAACCAGCTGGTCATCCTGCTGGTGTGTTTGATGATCCTGCTGGGGTCGGTGAGCGGCCTGGTGATGTGGTGCAAGCGCAGACCCGAGGGCGGCCTTGGCGTGCCGCCGTTGCGTCATGACCTGCCGCGCTGGAAGACGGCCGTGGGGGTGATGCTGGTGCTGGGGCTGGCCTTCCCGCTGGTGGGGGTTTCCATGGTGCTGATGTGGGTGGTGGATAGCCTGGTGGTGCGGCGCGGGGCCCTGGCTCGGGCTTGAGATTGCCGGGGGTGCTTTGCACCCCTATCGCGACACAAGGCCGCTCCCACAAGGTTTCGGTGCTCTTGGGACTTGTGGGAGCGGCCTTGTGCCGCGAAAGGGCCGCACAGCGGCACCAGCTCTCCTAGCCTCCACCAATTCTGTCTGTACCGCCAACTTCTACGCCTTCTGTCTACCCCACAGCCGAAACCCGCGTGTTAGCCTACGCGGCCGTCACAAGAAGACACACCTTCGTTGGAACGCTGCCCATGACCCACACCCCGCAACCTGCTGAAGACCAGCACCTGCAACGCAACCTCACCAACCGCCACATCCAGCTCATCGCCATTGGCGGCGCCATCGGCACCGGCCTGTTCATGGGCTCGGGCAAGACCATCAGCCTGGCCGGCCCGTCGATCATCTTCGTCTACATGATCATCGGTTTCATGCTGTTCTTCGTCATGCGCGCCATGGGCGAGCTGCTGTTGTCGAACCTCAACTACAAGTCGTTCATCGATTTCTCCGCCGACCTGCTCGGCCCCTGGGCTGGCTACTTCACCGGCTGGACCTACTGGTTCTGCTGGGTGGTCACCGGCATCGCCGACGTGGTGGCGATTGCCGCCTACACGCAGTTCTGGTTCCCCGAACTGCCACAGTGGATACCGGCGCTGACCTGCGTCGGCGTGCTGCTGGCGCTGAACCTGGTAACCGTGAAGATGTTCGGCGAAATGGAATTCTGGTTCGCCCTGATCAAGATCGTCGCCATTCTCGGCCTGGTCGCCACTGGCCTGTACATGGTCGTCACCGGCTTCCAGTCGCCCAGCGGCCACACCGCGCAGTTGGCCAACCTGTGGAATGACGGCGGCATGTTCCCCAACGGCCTGCTGGGCTTCTTCGCGGGCTTTCAGATCGCCGTGTTCGCCTTCGTCGGTATCGAGCTGGTAGGCACCACCGCCGCCGAGGCGAAGAACCCCGAGCGCACCCTGCCTCGGGCGATCAACTCGATTCCGATCCGCATCATCGTGTTCTACGTGCTGGCGCTGGTGGCGATCATGGCCGTGACCCCATGGCGCGACGTGGTGCCGGGCAAGAGCCCGTTCGTGGAATTGTTCGTGCTGGCGGGCCTGCCCGCAGCGGCCAGTATCATCAACTTCGTGGTGCTGACCTCGGCGGCCTCGTCGGCCAACAGCGGCGTGTTCTCCACCAGCCGCATGCTGTTCGGCCTGGCCCAGGAAGGCGATGCGCCGAAAGCCTTCGAGAAGCTGTCGCGCCGCGCTGTGCCGGCCAACGGCCTGTACTTCTCCTGCACCTGCCTGCTGCTGGGCGCGGTGCTGATCTACATCGTGCCCGACGTGGTCGAGGCGTTCACCTTGGTGACCACAGTGTCGGCGGTGCTGTTCATGTTCGTGTGGACGCTGATCCTGCTGTCGTACCTGAGCTACCGCAAGCAGCGCGCGGCGCTGCACCAGGCATCAAAGTACAAGATGCCGGGCGGGCGCTTCATGTGCTACGTGTGCCTGGTGTTCTTCGCCGGCATTCTGGTGCTGCTGAGCCTGGAGGCGGACACCCGTTCTGCGCTGGTGGTGACGCCTGTGTGGTTCCTGATTCTGGCGGTCACCTACCAGTTCGTGCGCAGCAAGCGCCAGCCGCGCGCGGCTATCGAGCAAGCGTCGAACCGGTAAACCGGTTCGACGCGTCGGTCACTCAATGTTGAATGGAGAGGCTGACCAGAATCGGAGGCAGCGGTGTGGACACGTTGGCATCGATCGGCTGCAGGCGCAGTGCACCGTTGTACCAGCCAGGTGCCAGTTCAGGGTTGTCAGCCGCGTCATACTGGAGCATCAGGCTGAAACTGCCATAGGCGTCGTAGCAGCCCTTGTTGCTGTTCATGACGGTAAGCCCGCAACTGCCCAGCTTACGTGAGGCGCGAACCTTCACCACCTGCTGCTCGCCCGAGTCTGAGGTCAGCTTCACGTTGAGCCGCGTGAAGCTGCCCGCTTCGCTGCTCAAGGCTGTTGGGCCGACGCTGGAGTCCAGGGCTACCACACCGCCGTTGGCGCCGTTCGGGAACACGTCCACATCCAGGCTGGCCGGGCCCTTGGTGGAAACCAGGATCATCCGGTAACCCTCGAATGCCGGGCTGTAACCGCTGAGCCTGCCGGCCTGTTCACGCCACAAGCGGGCCATGTCGGCGGTCTTGGCATCGCCGATCACCTTGTCGTTGACCGTGACATCCGGCGACGAGTAGTAAGGCAGCTTGTTGCCACACAGGATGCTGCTGACGCCGTCGCCGGCATCGTAGCCATGCTTGTAGTTGTCGCCGTCATCCGGGTGGCAGTGGCTGCCACCGGCGTTATGCCCCAGCGAGTGCCTGAGCGCCGTCACGCTTTCAATCGAATTGACGCTTGAGCTACCTCCCCAAAGGGCATATCCACCCGTGTTAGAGCCTGTTGAAAAACCAACATTGATGTCGTGCAGATAATCGGTGCGCAGCACAAGCAAACTGTTATGCCAGGTAAATAGCCCATCATTGTCGTTCGGTATTTTTTCATCCGTGATACGAATACCCACCAGACGCAGCTCGACGTTCTTGACCCCAGAATTGCGCAGGCTCAAGTTGACCCCTTCCATCTGAGCGAGGGCGAACGCCTGCGGGTCGACATTCCCTGCCGCAAGCGCCTCGGCAGTGAAGCCTACCAGCGCATCCACATAGCTCATGTCCGAAACGATCTTTCCACTGCCCTGCTCGATATGCTCAGCGACCTTGATTGCATCGGCGGTAGGGTAGGCCAGTTCCCGATCCTGGCTGAAGGAGTGATTGCCCTGCGCATCGATCCGAAGAACCCCACGGTTGCCTTCACGGTCGATGAGCGCAGTCACTTCGCCACCGGGCGCAGTCACCCAGACCACTGCACCTGCCAGGGAGCCCTTCGGATCGACGAGGTTGCCGCTCTCGATCCTGTAGCCGCTGGCTTCGTTGATCGCGTGGCTGGTGACCAGGCGCGTGTCGCCCAGTTCTGCACCGAACAGGCTTTCAGCGGTTGCGTGAGGGGTGGATGCGGCGGCGTACGAGGCAGAGCCCATCAGGATGCTGGAAAGCAGCAAAGACAAACGGTTGTGTTTCATTCTTGTTCCCTTGATGCGGGTTGTTAGGAGCCGGCGATCCTAGATACTTCGCGCCCCTGCTCCTACTCGTAGCACTGCTAGGTATCAGTGCTCGCCACGCTGCCCCAACACGAGGCATCACGCGCATATTTCCACCCACCACGGTGCAATCGGCCGACTCAAAAAACAGCCAGGCCTCACAGCAAACAAGGGTTTGAGCGCTTGTACACAAGTCGGCACACCACTTGCAAAAGCCCTCTCCAGCATTGCCAACACCCCTAATAAAACATCGGAGAGAGCACATGAAGCGTCGCAGTCTGATCAAGGCCGTCACCTTAAGCGCAGGCCTCGCAGCCATGGGGTTGAGCTGGACCATCCAGGCCGCCGAGACCATCAAGGTCGGCATCCTGCATTCGCTGTCGGGCACCATGGCCATCTCCGAGACCTCGCTCAAGGACATGGCGCTGATGACCATCGATGAGATCAACGCCAAGGGCGGGGTCAACGGCAAGATGCTCGAACCGGTGGTGGTGGACCCGGCCTCCAACTGGCCGCTGTTCGCCGAGAAGAGCCGCCAGTTGCTGACCCAGGACAAGGTCGCGGTGGTGTTCGGCTGCTGGACGTCGGTTTCGCGCAAGTCGGTACTGCCGGTGTTCGAGGAACTCAACGGCCTGCTGTTCTACCCGGTGCAATATGAAGGCGAGGAAATGTCGCCGAACGTGTTCTACACCGGCGCCGCGCCGAACCAGCAGGCGATTCCCGCCGTGGAATACCTGATGAGCGAAGACGGCGGCGGCGCCAAGCGCTACTTCCTGCTGGGCACCGACTACGTCTACCCGCGCACCACCAACAAGATCCTGCGCGCCTTCCTGCACAGCAAAGGCGTGGCCGACAAGGACATCGAAGAGGTGTACACCCCGTTCGGCCACGCCGACTACCAAACCATCGTCGCCAACATCAAGAAGTTCTCCGCTGGCGGCAAGACCGCAGTCATCTCCACCGTCAACGGCGACTCCAACGTGCCGTTCTACAAGGAGCTGGCCAACCAGGGCCTGAAGGCTACCGATGTGCCGGTGGTGGCGTTCTCGGTCGGCGAGGAAGAACTGCGCGGCATCGACACCAAGCCGCTGGTTGGCCACCTGGCCGCGTGGAACTACTTCGAGTCGGTGGATAACCCGGTCAACCAGAAGTTCGTCGCCGACTGGAAAGCCTACGCCAAGGCCAAGAACCTGCCAGGCGCCGACAAGGCCGTGACCAACGACCCGATGGAAGCCACCTACGTGGGTATCCACATGTGGGCGCAGGCCGCCGAGAAGGCCAAGTCCACCGATGTCGACAAGGTCCGCGAGGCCTTGGCCGGGCAGACCTTCAACGCACCGTCCGGCTACACCCTGACCATGGACAAGACCAACCACCACTTGCACAAGCCGGTGATGATCGGCGAGATCCAGGACGACGGGCAGTTCAGCGTGGTCTGGGAAACCCAGCAGCCACTGCGCGCGCAGCCGTGGAGCCCGTTCATTCCGGGTAACGACAAGCGTCCTGACTATGCGGTGAAAAGCAACTGATCGTAAGGGGCCGCTTTGCGGCCCATTCGCGGGCAAGCCCGCTCCTACAAGGACCGCGCAAACCTGTAGGAGCGGGCTTGCCCGCGAAGAATCCACCGCCGTTTTCCAGGACTGCCCGCATGCTCAGACTCCTGCTCACCCTCCTGCTCCTGCTGCCCCTGGCAACCCAGGCCAGCGAGGGCGAATTCTTCCTTACCGCCAAGCCCGCCGAGCAAGCCAGCCTGCTCGAAGGCTGGGCGGCGCAACCGGACCCGGCACGCCTGGCGTTGCTGGAAAACCTGCGCGAAGGCCGCATCGCCGAGGGCGACACGCGCAAGGTACGCCTGAACAACCGCCTGCGCGGGCTGATCGACAACGCCCTGGCCAGCCATCAATTGCTCAGCGAGCAAACCGACACCCGTCTGGCCGCCGCCCGGCAACTGCAAAAAAGCGCGCAGCCTGCGCAAATGGCCTTCCTCGACCGACGCTTCGCCAGCGAGCCAGACAGCGCCGTGCACGCCGCCCTGGGCCTGGCCCTGGCCAACCTGCAACTCGGCGCCGAAGACCCCGCGGTACGCCTGGCCGCCGTGCGCCTGCTGGGCGAAACCGGCGACCCACTGGCCCGTACCCGCCTCGAAACGCTGCTGCAACCGGGCGTGGAAAGCAACGCCGCCGTACGCACCGCCGCCGAAACCAGCCTGGCCCAGGTCAAGCGCAAGCTGCTGATGGGTGAACTGCTCGGCCAGGCCTTCAGTGGCCTGTCGCTGGGCTCGATCCTGCTGCTGGCAGCGCTGGGCCTGGCGATCACCTTCGGCCTGCTGGGGGTCATCAACATGGCCCACGGCGAAATGCTCATGCTCGGCGCCTACAGCACCTACATGGTCCAGGTGCTGCTGCAGCGCTATGCCCCCGGCGCCATCGAGTTCTACCCCTTGATCGCCCTGCCGGTGGCCTTCGCCGTCAGCGCCGGGGTCGGCATGGCCCTGGAGCGCACGGTGATCCGCCATTTGTATGGCCGTCCGCTGGAAACCCTGCTGGCGACCTGGGGTATCAGCCTGATCCTGATCCAGGCCATTCGCCTGATCTTCGGCGCGCAGAACGTCGAGGTCAGCAACCCGGCCTGGCTGTCTGGCGGCATCCAGGTGCTGCCCAACCTAGTGCTGCCTTACAACCGCTTGGTGATCATCGGCTTCGCCCTGGCCGTGGTGCTGCTCACCTGGATGCTGCTCAACCGCACGCGGCTCGGCCTGAACGTGCGCGCCGTCACCCAGAACCGCAACATGGCGGCCTGCTGCGGCGTGTCCACCGGGCGCGTCGACATGCTCGCCTTCGGCCTCGGTTCCGGTATCGCCGGGCTTGGCGGCGTGGCCCTGAGCCAGGTCGGCAACGTCGGCCCGGACCTGGGCCAGAGCTACATCATCGACTCGTTCCTGGTGGTGGTGCTCGGTGGCGTCGGGCAACTGGCCGGCAGCCTCTGGGCGGCCTTTGGTCTTGGCATCGCCAACAAACTGCTTGAGCCGCAGATTGGTGCGGTGCTCGGCAAGATCCTCATCCTTGCGCTGATCATTCTGTTCATCCAGAAACGCCCGCAAGGCCTGTTCGCCCTCAAGGGACGGGTAATCGACTGATGAACCAGCCACTGCTTGTCACTGCCGCGCAAAAGGCCGGGCCCAAGGTTTCGCTGGCGGTCGGCGCCGTCGTCGTCCTGGTGCTGCTGGCCATGCCGTTGCTGTCGTTGCTGCCGGCCGACCACGCCTTGCAGGTCTCGGCCTACACCCTGACGTTGGTGGGCAAGATCCTCTGCTACGCCATCGTCGCCCTGGCCCTGGACCTGGTCTGGGGCTACGCCGGTTTGCTGTCGCTGGGCCATGGGCTGTTCTTCGCCCTGGGCGGCTATGCCATGGGCATGTACCTGATGCGCCAGGCCGCCGGTGACGGCCTGCCGGGCTTCATGACCTTCCTGTCGTGGACCGAACTGCCGTGGTACTGGGCCGGGACCCAGCACTTCGCCTGGGCGCTGTGCCTGGTGGTGCTGGCGCCGGGCTTGCTGGCGCTGGTGTTCGGCTTCTTTGCCTTCCGCTCGCGGATCAAGGGCGTGTACTTCTCGATCATGACCCAGGCGCTGACCTTCGCTGGCATGCTGCTGTTCTTTCGCAACGAGACCGGCTTCGGCGGCAACAACGGCTTCACCAACTTCCGCACCATCCTGGGCTTCGACATCACCTCCCAGGGCACCCGCGCGGTGCTGTTCCTGCTCACGGTGTGCCTGCTGCTGGCCAGCCTGTACCTGTGCTGGCGCCTTACCCGCAGCAAGTTCGGGCGCCTGCTCACCGCTGTGCGCGACGCCGAGAACCGCATGATGTTCTGCGGCTACGACCCGCGCGGTTTCAAGCTGACAGTGTGGGTGCTGAGCGCCGTGCTGTGCGGCCTGGCCGGTGCGCTGTACGTGCCCCAGGTGGGCATCATCAACCCCAGCGAGATGTCGCCGACCAACTCCATCGAAGCTGCCGTGTGGGTGGCCCTAGGCGGGCGCGGCACGCTGATTGGCCCGCTGCTTGGCGCAGGCCTGGTCAACGGCATGAAAAGCTGGTTCACCGTGGCGTTCCCGGAATTCTGGCTGTTCTTCCTCGGTGCGCTGTTCATTCTGGTCACCCTGTACCTGCCCAAGGGCGTGGTGGGCCTGCTGAAGAAAAGGAGCCAGCCATGAGAGGCGTGCCCCCGGTACACCCGGAATTCATGCTGGAGCCGGTGTTCGACGAGCTCGGCAACGGCCGCGAGGCCATCGGCCTGGGCCAGGTGCGCAAGAAGGGCCTGGACACCCGCCACGGCACGGTGCTGAGTCTCGAGGACATCAGCGTCAGCTTCGACGGATTCAAGGCGCTCAATGCGCTGAACCTGTACATCGGCGTGGGCGAGCTGCGTTGCATCATCGGCCCCAACGGCGCGGGCAAGACCACGATGATGGACGTGATCACCGGCAAGACCCGCCCCGACACCGGCACCGCGTTCTTCGGCGACACCCTCGACCTGACCCGCATGAGCGAATACCAGATCGCCCAGGCCGGCATCGGCCGCAAGTTCCAGAAGCCCACGGTGTTCGAGGCGCTGAGCGTGTACGAGAACCTGGAACTGGCGCTGAAGACCGACAAGTCGGTGTGGGCCAGCATCACCTCGCGCCTGGGTGACGAGCAGCGCCAGCGTATCGACGAGGTGCTGACGACCTTGCGCCTGCAAGCCCTGGCCGAGCGCCCGGCGGGGCTGTTGTCCCATGGCCAGAAGCAGTTCCTGGAGATTGGCATGCTGCTGGTGCAGGAGCCACAACTGCTGTTGCTCGACGAGCCGGTGGCGGGCATGACCGATGCCGAGACCGAGTTCACCGCCGAGCTGTTCAAGGGCCTGGCGGGCAAGCATTCGCTGATGGTGGTGGAGCATGACATGGGCTTCGTTGGCAGCATTGCCGACCACGTGACCGTGCTGCACCAGGGCAGCGTGCTGGCGGAGGGGTCGTTGGAACAGGTGCAGGCGGATGAGCGGGTGATCGAGGTGTATCTCGGTCGATGATCTCTATCGCCTGTAGCGGCCTCTTCGCGGGCAAGCCCGCTCCTACAAGGACGGTGTGATCCCTGTAGGAGCGGGCTTGCCC